>CAZCAL010000189.1:0-8410 GCA_964496625.1 uncultured Verrucomicrobiaceae bacterium
CGGAAGCTGCGAAACTCGATCAGCAGGACGGTGAAGACGAGCGCGATGCCGAGCATGAGGACGATGAGGAGATTGTGAAAGCTCTGTTGCTGTTGTTTGAAGAGGCCACCGAATTCGATGGCGGCGGGGGGGATGCTTTTGTCTTGGGCAAGCAGCTCTTTGATTTCGCTGATGGCGCTACCGAGGTCGCGGCCTTCAAGAGCGGCGGTCACGGCAACGAGTTGCCGGAGGTCGTCGCGCTCTAGTTCTAGCTGACCTGATTGGATCGTAATGTCGGCGACTTGGGAGATTTTGACCACGGCTCCCGCTGGAGCGTGGATGGGGAGTTCTTTGATGTCGTCCAGCTTGGCAACTTTGCCGGGCTCGGCGATGACGCGGATGTCGATGACTCGATCTCCCTCCAGCACGCTGGACGCCGGGGTGCCGAGCATGGCGGTGTTCAGCGCGCTGGCGATGTCGTCGGCAGTAAGGCCCAGGCGCTGAGCGTCGATGTTGCGCACATGGAAGTTAATAGTGGGGCCGATGAGGGTGAGGCCATCACTGAGATCGACGATGCCTTCCACTTTCTCCAACTTTTCAGCGATGTCGGTGGCGGTCTTTTTCAGCCAATTGGTGTCGGTCGAGTAAATCTTGATTTCAACGGGCGAAGGAGATTCGGTGAGGTCGCCCACGAGGTCGCCGACGATGCCGGGGAATTCCCACTGGGTGGATGGAAGTGCGACATTGAACTTGTCACGCAGTTCTGTCTTCACCTCTTCGGTGTCGCGTTCACGGTCGCGTTTGAGTTTCACCAAGAAGTCACCCGTGTTGGGTTCAACGATGTGCAGGCCCAAGGCAGCACCGGTGCGGCGAGAGTAGCTCTCCACCTCTGGAGTGGCGCGCAGGATGTCTTCGGCGGCGCGCATGACGCGGTCGGTTTCTTCCAAGCTGGTGCCCCAGGGAGTGACGTAGTCGATGACAAAGCCGCCTTCATCCATCTCCGGCATGAAGTCGCTAGGCAATTGTTCATACATCTTCCAGCCGCCGAAGGCGATGGCGAAGCAGGCGAGCAGGGTGAGCCATCGCAGCTTCAGTGCGAGACGAAGGACGGCATCGAACAACCTCAGCACGGGCTGCAGGATGAAGCCGCCTTCGGGGTTCGTGGGTTTCTTGCGCTCCCGTAAAAATAGAGAGGCGAGCGCAGGTGTCAGGGTGATCGCCAACACGAGGGATGTGAGCAGCGCGACGACCATGGTGAGGGCAAGGGCGCGGAAGAAAACACCGGGTAGGCCGTCAAGAAAAGCCAGGGGGATGAAGACGACTACAGGGGTGAGGGTGGAGCCGATCAGCGGGCGGATGATCTCGCTCATGGCGGTCTTGATGGCTCGTAGTCTCGATTCACCGCTGGAGAGGCGTGCATGGATGGCCTCCACCACGACGATGGCGTCATCGATGATCAGTCCGATGGCGGCGGCGATGCCTCCGAGGGTCATGAGATTAAAAGTCATGTCGGTGATGAGCATGACGACCACCGTGGCCAAGACGGAAACTGGGATGACGACGACAGCGGTAAACACACTGCCGAAGTTTTTCAAAAATAGGAATAAGACGCCAACGGCGAAAAGGAGACCGATGACGATGGCTTCCCGGACACTGCCGACGGACTCTCTAACAAGGAGCGATTGATCGTAGAAGTAGGACAACTTCATGTCCTCGGGGAGGGTGCGTTTGAGTTCGTCGATCTGTGATCGCAGCTCTGCAGCGATATTGAGGAGATTGCTGCCGGAGGGCTGCGCGCGGACGTTGAGCAGGACGGCATCGCGACCTTGAGCGGTGACGACGTTGAAAACAGGCTCGGGTCCTCGTTCCACCCGAGCGACATCGCGGATGCGGATAGGATGGCCCTGGGGAGAGGTGATGACGAAGTTGAGCAAGTCTTCCTGGTTCTTCACGCGGCTGTCCACGAGGGCGAGGTAGAGGGTGTAATTCTCTGCGTGCAGGCCAGCCGAAGCGACGAGGTTATTTTTTTCCAAGGAACGGGTGATGTCTGAAAGCGCGAGGCTGGCGGCGGCGAGCTTCACTGGATCTGCGATCACCTGATACTCTGGCTGGCGGCCTCCGACGAGGTCTACTCTGGCGACGCCGGGCACGGTGAGGAAGCGTGGCTTCATGTCGTAGCGGGCGACTTCCCAGAGTTCGGTGACGCTGCGCTTTTCACTGGTCAGGCTGACGCCGATGACAGGGAAGGCGTTGAAAGTGAGGCGCCAAACCGATGTGTCAACGGTAGCTGGCAAGGTGCCTTTGAGTTGCGAGAGTCGATTGAGAATAAACATCTCACTCTGGACCATGTCGATGTCCCAGTTGAAGACGACGTCGATGTTGGCACTGCCACGGCTGGTAGTGGAGCGGACATGTTCGACGCCGGGAATATCCTTCATCGCCTCCTCCATGGGGCGTGTGATGGTGGCCATCATTTCGTCGGCGGGCATGACGCCATTGTCGATGACGAGCTCACAGCGTGGGAACGAAGTCTCTGGGAAAACCGATGATGGCATCCTGAAAATGCTGGCCACGCCACCCGCGCAGACAGCGATGGTAATAAAGATGATGGCGAGTCGGTGGCGGATAGCGAAGGACTCGTCCGCCTCTAGCAAGTGGCTCACTTGGCTTCCTCCGTTGCCTGGATGACGTGGACCTTGGTTTCCTCTGGCAGGCCATACGAACCAACAGTCACGACCATTGCCCCCGCGCTAATACCTTCTCCTTCAATCTCGATGAGGTCATCCTGATGCAGCCCAGTTTTGACGACTACCCTTCTGGCAATGTCGCCGGAGACGACGGAGACGGTGCTCTCGCCTTCGTTGTCGGTATAGACTGCTGCTGTTGGCACTGCCAGTTTGTCTTTGCTTTCCTGCACGGCGATGTGGGCGGTCATGAATGAGCCTGGGCGCAGCTTGACTTCTTTGGGGAGAGCAGTGCGCACTAGCACAGTGTCGGTGGCGGAATCGACCAGTGGACTGATGAAGGTGATGCTGCTGGTGATGGGGGCGCCTTCGGTGCCCGCGCTGAGTCTCACGCGCTGCCCCAACTCGATGTCCATCGCCTCGGCGCGGGGAATGCGAAGGGCGACAACAAGGCGATCTAGATCCACGATCTCGGCCAGGGCTTTGGTGGAGTCCGCGGCTTCTCCGGGTTTGGCATCGAACTGCACCAGTGTGCCCGTCATGGGTGCCTCGCCTCGCAGGAGAGTTTGATCGACCTTCGCTGCCGCGAGTTCGGTCTGCGCTCCAGCGAGTGCTTGCTCGGCCTCCAAGACCTGTTTGGCAGAGGTGCCTTCGGCAGCGATGAGCTTTTTTTGGCGATCCACATTGGCTTGGGCGAAAGTGATGCCGAGTTCTGCCTTTGCGACAGCGGCATCGACGGCGCGACTGTCGAGCTTGAACAAGACATCTCCCTTTTTCACCAGCTGACCTTCCACGCCGTTGATCTCGGTGATGATCCCGGCCATGGCGGGTGAAAGCTTCGCGCTGGCGGTTGGCCCTGGCACCACGGTGCCGTAGGCAGTGATGCTGCGTGTGAGGTCCGTTCTGATGACTTTGGCGACTTGCACCGCGACATCCGTGGGAGCTGCTGCGGGCTCTTCTTCAGCGAAGATGCATGGTGCAGTCAACAATGCGGCAATCAGAAACGCTGCGGCTTTCATGGCGTGGAGATTAGTTGCCTGAACGCAAGGGGATTTGGAGAGCGGCCTCGATTTGGCCGAGAGCTTCCTGGGCTTGGATGCGGGCTTCAAGGCGGGATAAACTGGAGGCACTGGCCTCGATGCGGCGGCGCACGAGTTCTAATGAGCCAAGCTCCCCTGCGGCCACCATGCGCTCGGTGGTCTCGCTAGCATGCCTGGCTTCTTCGGCAAGTTTTGCTGCGGTGGCGGACTTGGCTTGGGCGGCCTTGTAGGCGGCTAGAGCAGTTTCGATTTCACCAAAGACGGCGGCTTGTTGCGCTTCGAATTTGGCGGCTGCGGTTTTGCGTTTGGCTTCGGCCTGTTCGATCTGGCCGCGATTTTTGTTGAGCAAGGGCAGTTCGACACTGAGCCCGAGGGTGAATTTGTTATCGGTTTGATCTAGTTCATAACCGGGACCGAGATTGATGTCGGGATACTGTTTGGCCACCTCCAGGCGGAGTGCTGCTTCGGTGGCTTTGTATTCGGCCAGCGCGGCGAGCAAATCGCTGCGGTGGGTGAGGGCCTTGGTGCGGGCGGCACTGCTGGGCACGCTGGGGAAGGAATCGAATGCCGAAAAGTCGAGTGAGATTCTTTGAATGGCAGCGCTGGGAACACCGACTGCGGAGGCGAGTTGTGCCAAGGAGGTGGCGGAGTCCTTGTCGGCGTCGTGGAGCGCGAGCTTGGCGCGGTTCAGGTTCAGGCGCGCTTGGGTGACTTCGAAGGCGGGGGCTTCACCTGCCTTGACTTGGGCATCGAGTTTTTTCAGTGCCTCGTCATGCAGTTCAATTTCGGCTTTGAGTAGCTTGGCGTTTTCGCGACCGGAGTAGAGCTTCAGCATGGCATCTCGCACTTTAGTGCGGGCATCCCAACCTGCGGCGACGGCCATGAGTTGGGCGGCCTCTGCCTCGGCACGGGCTTGATCCAGTCGTTTGGCGCGTTTGCCTGCGGTTTCAATGGGAATGTCCAAAGACGGCGTGATGATCCACGGTGAGATGCCGCTGGTGGTGGAGTTGTAGCCTGGCGAAAACGAGAGCACCGGATTGGGCCGCTGACCTGCGATGGTGATGCCTGCCAGCGCCTCATCTGCCATGGCCTGGGCAACTTTCACGTCGCCGTGGAAGAAGGCGGCGGCGAGTGCGAGCTTGTCGACCCCCCAGGGTCCAGATGCTGCTTTTTGTTCTGCAAGGAAGGCCTTGAGTGCCGGATCATTGAGTGAGCGGCCCGTGAAGTCGGCGTTGGATTGTGTGGCGGTGATGGATTGAGATTGGAATTGCACACAACCCGCAACGAGGGAGACGAGAGAGAGAATTAGCAGAGAGAGTTTCATCGCGAGTTAGTGTTAACGTCGATCACAGTTCGACCTGTCGTAGAAGACAGCGTGGTTTGCAATGATCAGGAGTGCGCGGGGTGGCGGGAATTGAAATGAACATTCCGAGTTATCTCAGCGGTCACGTGGCTGAGGCATTCTATTTGCGTTCTGTTTGTGCTCCGCGAGCTTGCACCTCATTCAACTATGAGATTTTCTGCCATTCTCGTTACACTCTTCTGTTTCCTCAACAACGCTTTTGCTCTCGATGTTCCGCCGGGTGGGATCGATGTCTGCGGAAACATTCCTTTGCAGGGCCACGCTGGAGCAGGTGTGGGTAGGGTGGAGAAAAGAGAGCGCGGTGTCCGAATTGCGATTGAGCATCCCGATCCAGCCAAGGCCTACACGGCGCAATTGACGGCTCCCATCGGAGGGTCGATTCGCAAGGGAGAGCGGGTGCTGGCGGTCATAAAGGCCCGAGTGGAGGGTGCAGCCGAGCCTGGTGAAGTGATCGCCAAGTTGCAACTGAATGGGGCACCGTACACGGCCTTCGCTGCCACCGCGAATGTGGCCATCTTCAGCGATTGGACGGAGCAGCCAGTAGTATTCACTGCCGATGCTGAAATCGCTGAGGGGACTGCGGCGGTGGTGTTATTGTGCGGGCAGAAGAAGCAGAGCATTGAGGTGGAGAGTGTGCGGATCCTCAAATACCCTGCGACAATGGAGATCGGGAGTTTCCCTCGGCTGCGGCTGCTGAAGCGCACCTATGAAGGGCGCGAACTCGATGCGCCTTGGAGAAAGGCTGCGCTTGAGAGGATCGAGCAGCAACGTAAGGCGGATCTATCGCTCGTGGTGAAGGGGGCGGATGGTCTGCCGATTTCGAACACGGACGTGAAGCTGTCCCTGCGTCGTCATGCCTTCGGATTTGGCTCTGCGGTGATTGCGAAACGATTAGTGGGCAAGTCTGAGGAAGACCGGCATTACCAAGAGATCGTGGATCGACTTTTCAGCGTCGTGGTGTTTGAAAATGACCTGAAAGACGGCAACTGGGCACCTGACTTTAAGGCGGAGCGTCAGGCGCGGCGGAACGAGGAATTGAACGGTGCCTTCGCGTGGCTGGAGGCTCGGCAGATCGGGGTTCGAGGCCACTATCTGATGCAGGTGGCGATCCCTTTCAATTTGCATGGAATCAAAGACGACGAGGTGATTCGTGATCGCATCCTCAGCAGTGTGAAACAGCGTATCAGTTTCGTGGGCGATCGTGTCATTGAGTGGGATGTGATCAATCACCCGATTGCTTGGAATGGGGCTGAGATGCTGAACAAGAGGGCTGGCCTCAAACAGATTGATCGCGAGACCTTCCGTCTGGCGAGGTCACTGACTGCGTTGCCCTTCTTTGTGAATGAAGATCAGGTGTTCCGTCCAGGTCCACAGTGCGATGAAACGTTCGAATACATCAAAGCGCTGAATGAGGCTGGGCTGACGGTGGCGGGCCTGGGGAATCAGGCACACTTTCATGAGAGCTACCTGCCCTCACCGGAGCATCTGCTCGCTATTACGGATCGATTTGCAAAGATCGTGCCCCATCAGGCGATCACGGAGTTTGATGTGATCACGACGGAGGATGAGGAACTCGCAGCAGACTACACGCGTGATGTTCTGATCGCCGTCTTCAGTCACCCTGCGTATAGCAGTTTTTTGCTGTGGGGATTCTGGGAGGGCACGCACTGGAAGCCTGAGGCGGCGTCATGGAACAAGGACTGGACGATTCGTAAGCGTGGCGAAGTTTTGGAAGAGTGGATCGGCCACCGCTGGCACACGGAACTGACGGTGAAGAGTGATGCGACAGGTCTGGTGCACTGGCGTGGATTCCCCGGCTGGTATGAGCTGCGCGTTGGCGACCAAACGCCGATCTTGCTGGAGGCCAAATGATCCAAGCACTGCGTCACAGCTTTTTATAAAGCTCGTGCACCTTGTTGGCGATGCGATCTTCCACGCTCTCTGCCCAACCGGCTGCGGCTTCGTAGCCTCCCTCTTTCAGCACGCGCAGGCTGGGGACGTAGCCGGTGTAGTCGTTGGAGTATCCGGCGACCCAAACGCCTGCGGCACCTGCAAACTCGCGTTTGAAGCGCAGAGAGTAGTCCACCACAACCTCGCTGCCGAGTGTGATGAAGGTGAGGTCGTTGCCGATTTTGATGACTTGCACAGGGTAGTCGTGATCTGCCCTGGTGGGCTTGGCGTAGCTCAGTTTGATCTCTTCGTAGGCTGCACGAATGGGGCCTGCAACTGGACGAGGGTTGACGACGAGCGCCATTTCCACCGCATTCGAAAGGGAGCGACCATGCTGCATGGATAACTCTAGGTCCGTGATTCCAGGGACGACATCAGAGCGGCGCGGGTAGGGGTTTTGATCCGCACCACAGCCCATCAGAAACAAGGCGGTGAAGTCGGGCCGATGTTCCTGGAGATACTCTTGGGCGAAGCCCGCGTAGTCGCCGCAGTAGTTGTAAAAGCCGAGGCTGGTATTGTGGCAGGCGTAACCAAAGAGCGTGGCCTTCAGTGTGCCATCGGGAGCTTCGATGCGTAGGGCGGGCACTTCGTGATCGACTGGGCCATCAGGGTTCGGGGCTTTGTTGGCATTGGGATGGTCTGGCGGCAGGGTGTAATCGCGACGACGATTCATGGCAAAACCGCAGCGCGCTTTGTTCCAAGTGATGCGTGCAGGTTGCATGTCTGACAAGGCCTTGCCGATGCTGGCGACAATATCGTTCTGAAGCTTTTGCGTATACTCCCAGGCGTCCTTGGCCTTTGGGTTATCCTTGTCTGCATCCGTCAGTGGGGCGGTCCGCAGTGAGGGGCCGCTGTGGGTGTGGGATGCATTCATCACGAGGTTCGCCTGCGTTAGGCCAAAGTCTTTCTCTGCCCTCGTCGCAACGTCGTGCCGCAAGGCTTGGGGCACTCCGATCAGGTCCAGCGTCACGAAGACGAGCTTGTTGCCTTGCTCATCTTGAAGTGCCAACGCCTTGGCGAAGAGGTCTTGCACCTTTCCCTCTGCGGGCTTTTTGCGACCCGCGTAACCTGCCATCCAGAGCATCTTTTGAGGGGTGCTCTTTGCAGTGGCAGTTCCAAATTTCCAATTGGCAGGAAGGTAGGGGGCGACGGATTTTGGAGGGGCAGGAGGAGACAACGGAGTCGCTCCTGGGGGCGCGGCGTGGCTTAGGCTTGCGCACAAAAAGAGAAGGCAGAAGAGGCGAAGTGGCATCTGCAAACTACGTTGAAGATGCGCTCGTTTGTTCAATTCCCTCGATTGACTTCGGCAACAGTGTGGCGCTTGCTGCCGTTGGTGATGGATGCGTCTTTTGCTCCCCGTTCTCATCTCCACCACGATGTCGTCTCTCCACGCT
>CAZCAL010000190.1:0-7390 GCA_964496625.1 uncultured Verrucomicrobiaceae bacterium
CTGACGACGAATCAGGTGGACGTGGAATACGACGACTTCTCCATCAAGGGATTGGCGAAGTAGTCTGCGGCTATTTGGGCTGGGGTGTTTTGATCTGTCGGATCACCGCCCCGGCCTTCCCTTTTGGCCACACGGCACCTTCGCTGATCCAGCGGCGGATGAGGCTGAGGTCTTTGTCGGGAATCTTGTGTCCGGTGGCGGGCATGGATTTGCTGTCTTTGCGTGGCATTTTCAGCACGAGGTAAAGCATGCTTTTTTCGGGGTCGGCAGGGATAAGGACAGGGCCAGCTTTGCGCTTACGGAAGGCGAGCTCACGAGTTTGCAGGTTTAGATCGCCAAAAAGGGACTGAGAGTTGTGACACTCCACGCAGCGGTCCGCGAGGATGGGCTTGATTTGTGTGGCGAAATCAACAGGTGGAGGGAGGTCTGCGGCGAAGGTCGCGGCTGCTGAAAGGATCAATCCGACGGGCAGGAGGATGGGTAGCTTCATAGGTATGGGTAACGTCCGCCTCCGTGTGGGGTGGGTCTATGCGGATATTGTCCTGCCTGGGGCGCAAATTGCGCAAAGGTGCTCCGGCAGGCATGTCTTGACGGGGGGGCAGTCAGGGGGCATTGAACGCGTTCTCTTTTCGCCATGCTATCCGTCAACAATGTCAGCAAAACGTACGCCGGTCGTACTCTCTTCGCCAATGTAGGCTTCCACATTCAACGCGGGGACAAGATCGGTCTCATCGGCCCCAACGGGGCTGGGAAATCGACGCTGTTTTCCTTGCTCATGGGCGATGGCACGCCGGACGAAGGGATGGTAGTGATGGAGCGCGGCGCGACGCTGGGCTTCCTGCCGCAGGAAAGTGCCCCTGTGGGCGATGAGACCGTTCTGGAGCTTGCGACGAGCCATGTGGGCGAGCACAGCCGCTGGGAGGCGGAACCGAAGGCAAAGCGGATCTTGAAGGGGTTGGCCTTCCGTGATGCGGACTTTACACGCAATGCGAGGACGCTGTCTGGTGGTTGGGTCATGCGTGCACACCTTGCGCGCCTACTCGTACAGGAGCCGGATCTTTTGCTGCTGGATGAGCCGACGAACCACTTGGATCTGGAATCGTTGCTGTGGTTCCAGGACTATTTACAGGGGTATCCTGGGGCCATCCTGCTGATTTCCCATGACCGCTCATTCCTGAATGCACTGTGCGATGGGGTGCTGGAGATTGCGCACTCCAAGGTCACTCGATTCCGCGGGAACTACGATGACTATGTGCGGGAAAAGGTGGCGCGTGATGAGCAGATGAAGTCTGCGTATGAAAATCAGCAGCGTGAGATCGGGAAACTAAAGGACTGGGCCGATCGATTCAAGGCGAAGGCCAATTTTGCATCGCGTGCGCAAGATAAGCTGAAGATGATTGATCGCATGGAACGCGTCGATGCGCCGGTGGCGGCGGCGAAGACGGTGCAGTTTCGCTTTCCGCAGCCTGCTCGCTCTGGGCAGCGGGTGATCACGCTGAAAGAGGCTGATTTTGCCTATGGTCAGATGCAGGTCTATAACGGCTTGGACTTTGAAGTGGAACGTGGCGAGCGATTGGTGCTGGTGGGGCCGAATGGTGCGGGGAAATCGACCTTGCTGAAACTCTTGGCAGGTGTGCTGACGCCGCAGAGTGGTCAGCGTCTGCTAGGGCACAATGTGAAGCTGGGTTACTTCTCCCAGTATCGCGCCGATACGCTGAACATGCGCCACACGGTGCTGCAATCTGCGATGGATCTGCCGAGCCGTCCTGGGGAACAATTGGCGCGCACGCTGTTGGGGTCATTCCTTTTTCATGGCGACGATGTCTTCAAGCCGGTGGGTGTGCTGAGTGGTGGTGAAAAGTCGCGACTGGGCATTGTGCGCATGCTGCTTGATCCGCCGAATTTTCTGCTGATGGATGAGCCAACGACGCACCTTGATATGGGCAGTATCGATGCTCTGGCGGGCGCGCTGGATGACTACGAGGGCACGTTGATCTTCATCAGTCACGATGTGCACTTCATCCGCGCGATGGCTCGTGAAGTGCTGCACATCGCTGGTGGGGTGTTGACGCGCTACAAGGGGGACTACCAGTATTATTTGGATAAATCCCGCGCAGGGTCTGAGCGCGAGGCTTTGACGGCAACGCTGACGAATCATCAGCCCGGTTCGCAGCAATCGGTATCGAAACCTGGCGGCGGAAACAAGAGCAAGGAGCAGCGTCGCCTGGAGGCAGAAGCGCGCAATGCACGTAGCAAAGGTCGCAAGGAAGTGGAAAAGCGCATCGCGCAGACGGAGGAACGCCTGGCGGTGATCGATGCGCGTCGCAAAGAGATCGAGACCGCCCTGCAGAATCCAGTGACATACGCGGATGGTCCACGTGCAAGCGCCCTGCATCGGGAGTTGGACGAACTAGAGGCGGAGACCGCAAAAAAAACCGCAGCCTGGGAGAAGGCTGCGGCAGAACTGGAGGCGCTGGGGGACGAAGCCTGAGACGGAAGAATCAGACTGCGTCAGGATTTGGACGCCAGGCTTCGATGTGAAGCTTTGCTCCATCGATTTCACTGTACACGCCTGATACCTCCTTCAAGTGGGCGAGTGTCCAGGGGATGAGGATGTTGCGGCCATTCTTGGTAAACACCAGATCCGCGCCGAGATAGACGCAGGAGTGGTAGGCGGCTTCATCGTCCGTCATGTAGATGAGGATATCTCCGTATTGGTAGGGGGCCTCAACCTTGGTGAAGTGCTCTTTGATCGCGGAGGTGGCTAGGCGCTCATTGAGGTAAAATGGTTGGGGCGAGTAGCTGAAAAAATTTAACGAAGTCCAGTGGCAGTCGGGGAAACGACCCTCCATTGCCATGTCAAGATCGGGATAGGTGTAGAGCAGTTTTCGTGGCATCGGCGGCAGCAAATGCAGAAGGTCTAGCTGCTTCACACCCTTGGTGCGGCAGGCTGAGCGGATGAGTGGGTCAACATCTTTGCGGCGCAACTGCATGCCGGTGGACCAGTAGTCGATGATTTGCGATGGATCGCTGTCTTGGGAGACTTCTACATGGGCCAGCATGGTGCGGACACGGGTGAATTTCTTCACCAGTGAGCGTGCTTCTGGTTCATCGCGCGCTTGGGAAAGAACGAGGGGGATATCGCTGAAGACTGTGATTCCACCCCGCTGGTAGCTGAGGCCTGCCATGAGCTCGATGAGCTCTGGGCGGATCTCAGTGCCTTCACCCCATTCTGTGAGTGACCCACTGAAAACATACAGTGGGCTGACATGGAATGAGTTTTGTGGGAACCGGGACAGGTAATTGTAAATGACGGAACGAGCTTCTGCAGGAAGATCGATGATGATTTTGGCGTCAGGAAAAATGGAGAAAAGTCCGTTGTTAACGACGATGCGGCGCGGATCGAGAAGTGCGTTGCGTACCGATTCGGAGAGCCCGGCGCGGATGAATAGAGCCTCAATTCTTGGAGCCTCCGACTGGGGGACGGTCCATCGCGTTTGGGTGGAGGGCGGTGGGATATGCGCCAGCAAATGCTCTGGAGCTTCGAGGTAGAAGTGGTAGTACTGGATTGTGCCCCACGGTCCAGAAATACCTGTGTACAGATTGCCTTGGAGTTCGCTCGGCGAGGACAGGGACGAGGAGTCACCAGCATCGGCCTCCTCAGATCTTCCTAACCAAGGAATCCCTGAGAGCGCGGCGATTTTTGCGAGAGCTGATCTTCGACTGACTGCGGAGGATTTGAAAGGCACTGGGGTCATGCTTGGGGGTGGTAGGTGGTAAAAACTGGCACTGACAGGCAAGGACATCAGGTGATGCTACGGTCTCTGCTTTCGACCCAGCGTACGGCGAAGTGGACCAAATCGTTCGTCGTGGGAATGTGGAGTTTACCGCGAATATTCGCACGGTGGACATCCACGGTTTTGGAGCTTAACCCGAGAGCAAACGCGATGTCCTTCGCGCTCTTGCCCTTGCCGATCATTTCAAAGACTGCAAACTCCCGATCCGTTAGGACTTCAACGCCTGCTCGCTCGCGCCGTGGTTCAGGTGCTGCGAGAGCACCAATCATGGCACCCGCCATACTCGGACTGACGAACAATCTACCTGCTGCGACAGTACGTACGGCTTCGATCAACATCTCAGGCCCTTGATCCTTTGAGAGAAATCCCAGCGCACCGAGGCGAATGACGCGTTCTCCGTAAATCTTTTCATCGTGCATGGTGATGACCAAGATGGGCAGGCTTGGGTAAAGATTGCGCACTTCCTTGATGAGTTCCAATCCGCCCTTGCCGGGGAGGGTGAGATCTGTCACAAGAATATCGGGTAGATCTTGTTCGAGCGAAATGAGCGCTGTATTTGCGTCGCCAGCTTCGCCAATGACGTCGACTTCTCCCGCGAGACTGAGAGCATTCCTGATGCCCTCACGAACGAGAGGATGATCATCGACGAGAAGAACGCGAATCGTGGCGGTAGGGGTAAGGGTGTTAGTCATAGCGGTATAGATTTATGGGAGATGCCGTCGAGGTCTCGGGATGGGATTTGTTGAGTGTGACTACGGTCAAAACCGCAGCTGAAGAGGAACACCAATCCAGTGCACCACGTGAATTGCGTGATGGCATTGGATGGTTGGTGTTCATGGCTCATAGAGGAATGGGAAGGCCCCAGAACATCCCGAATGGAGCGATGTGTTGCAATAGGCCAATGGCCTAACGGCGCGGGCCGTCCGCGCTAGAACGATTTGGCCACGGAGCCAATTAACAAAAGCGCCGGACGTCGTCAGTATCGTGGCACTTCGATCTGCTGAAATTCCATGACGGGTTGATCGAGGCATTCAGTCCAGCCTTTGCCATTAAACTATGATTACACGCCCAACGAAACAGCCTGCTCCCGAAACAGCTGTGGTATCTCACCCCGCCACGCCTAAGCGTAGCCGACAAGGATCACGACATGGACTCGCCCTTGCTATAGGCATCGCCTTACTGGCGGTAAGTTCTGCAAATGCGCAGACAGCAGGCACGTGGAACCTAAACGGGAATGGGAATTGGAATACCGCTGGAAATTGGACGGGCGGGATTCCGAATGGCATTGATGACATCGCCAACATTACCAATCAGATTACCACCACACGCACTATCACTCTGGATGTGCCAGTGACGTTGGGAACAATGAATGTTGGGGATCTGTCCGGTGGCAGTTCGTTTACGATCACGGGCAATACGCTGACCTTTGAGTCAAGCGGTGGCGGAAACGCTACGCTGAACATGATCAACGATGGTGGGAATGTCACACTCAGCTCCACTCTTCAGTTGAATAGCGCGCTGGACATTTTTTTGAATGATCCGACCAACAACCAGGGGATAATCCTGAGCGGGATCATCAATGGCGGTATGGGAGTTGGCAATACTTCCATGACTATCAATGATCTCTCGGGCGACTATCGGCTGAACTGGGTCTTGCTGAATCAAGCAAATACCTTCACGGGGCAGGTTCTGGTCCAGAGTGGCTTGCTGCGCTACGAGGGAAACAACGCCGTCGCCGGTGCGCGCGGTGTGGGCAATGAGACGATTGTTGAAAACGAAGGTGGTGTCGATCTACGTGACCGCGATTTTAATGTGCAGGCGGACGATACGGAAATTTTCCGCATCAGTGGTATGGGGCCGAATGGTGTCGGTGCTCTGCGTAACACCTCGGGCACTGGGTCCGTCTCTCACCTGATCCTGGATGCTGATTCTTCGGTCGGTGGCTATAGCAATGGCGGATTCTACCGCCATCTTGATACCGCAGGCACCGCTGAGATTGCCAGCATCGTCGATCTCGGTGGATTTACGCTCAATAAGTTAGGCACCGGTGAGTGGCGCTTTCATAACGCAGATATTCAAGGCCGCACGGGTGCGACGATCAACGTTTATGAGGGTGAGATTAAATTTGAAAACAATGGTGCCCTCCTCGGGAGTGCGCTGATCGATGGCACCGTGTATGGCAACAATCTGGACGGCCTGACGATCAACGTAATAACCAACAAGACCCCTTATGATGGGGTCGATCCAGCCAATGGCAGTCGCACCTTTGATCCCTTTAATCCGCCTGCCACTCACACCGAGATAACGGGGAATTCGGTGGTAAACTCTCGCCTCTCATTTGGCACCTATTGGTCGGGAACTACCACACATCCTTTGAACACCAAAGTGGTGGACAACTTTGACAACTTCACGGTGAATCTTAGCAACGGTACATGGCAGCGGGAAGGCAGTACGGGCGCGGGTCAGACATTCGATCAGGTCTTTGGTTCTGGGGTCACGATCAATCTCGTCTCGGGTGGCATGGGGAAAGATGCAGTGGGTTCTGGGAACCTATTTGACATCCAAGGAGGGTCAGCAAGTTATAATACCACGTTAGGCTCTTGGGACTATCCGGGCGCTGCGGAATTTCAGGGTCACATTGACAACACTTCGGTTGGCAATAGCGGCACTGGTTTTACCGTGCGCGGCAGCCGCGAGATGCGCGTGACGGGCGATAACTCTACTTCGTTCAATGGAGATATCCTGATCAAACAATCGACGGGTCGCTGGATCACGAACTCATTCACCACCACGGGCATCACGGGCATAGCACCGCCGACCAAGGAGTACACAAATATGTCCCTCGCTGGATCCATGGGCAATTTTAGTGGAGCAAATTCGATTACGCTTACGCGCTGGGGGTCCTTGGCTCTCTTGAACAACTCCTCCAATCCTGATTACGCGAGTGCCAACAACGATAATCGTCTCAATGATGCAGGCTTCCTCAATATGCGGAATGGGTTCCTGAAGCTGGAGACTGATGTCACTACGCCGAACACGGAAAATTTTGGGAATGTGGTCGCTGACTTTGGGTCCAACTACATCTATTTGGACAATCGTGCTGGTGGCACTTTCAACGGTTCCATGCAGACCTTCACGCGGAACAACAACGGTATTCTGAAGATCTATTCCACTAATCCCGCACAAACATTTGGGGCATCCGGTTCAGACAACACCTTGTTGGTGAACAATACTGCTGGCATCACGACCGTCGGCTCAGGGGCGCCTGGCTCCAACACTGCACCAGTCGTCATCGGTGCATTCGGAGCAGTGCTCCCAACTTTGGCCACTCCGACCATCGGCAGCTACACTCGGTCAATCGAAAGTGTGCAGGGTTCGTTCATGTTCTCCGGTGGCGGAATGCAGCTAATGACTCTCGACAATGGCTACCTCCGTCCACTGACATCAGCGGAATTTGACACGGCGGTTACGCCTGGGGCTGACACGAACTGGCTGATTCAGGGTTACATCTCCCCGACTGGAGGAAACGTTTCCGACCGCAATAACTACGCGGACCGCCAAATTACGGCTGACACGGTGATCAACTCATTGAC
>CAZCAL010000190.1:7400-8409 GCA_964496625.1 uncultured Verrucomicrobiaceae bacterium
GGGTTCGATGCCACTGCGTCGGGACAGGCGATCCCGACGGCGACTAAAGATTATCTCATCATTCAGCCGGGCGCGACGCTGACGATCAGCTCTGGTATCATCAATTACAATAGCTTCGTCGAGGCGAACTCCGCCAACATGGAAACAGTGATTCGTGGCGGCTCGATTGATGTTGCGGGGCAGACGGCGATCATCAATTCGAACGCGATGTGGCATGACCTCGATCGAAATACCGCGAATTGGTATGAGGTCATGACTGGGAACAACGGCTTCATGCGCTCTCACATCACCAACGCCGCCGGATTGGTGAAGACTGGGAGGAACAACATCTACTTGGAAACGTCGAACGAAATCACTGGGAACATCGTCGTCAGTGAACAAGGCTCCATCATCGCACGTCATCCAGGGGCGTTGGGCGCAGGTGGCGCGGGTAGGGAGGTTCAGGTCGGCGGGGGGTCTGCATTCTTGCTTGAATACGGCACCAACATTGAAGGCGTAGATGTGCGTGCCACGAACACGCTCCAGACTTCAGCAACGGTGCTACGTAATGAGGGCACTACGCACAGTACCTGGCTGGGGAACGTCATTTTGGATGTCGCGGATGGCTATGGAACATCGGAATTCCAAGACTACATCATTACCGCCAGAAATAACGGGACCCTGACCGTTGGAGGCAATATCTACACGGATAACAATGCAAATTTGACTGATAGTGACAGCTTCTCTGATCCGCCACGTGTCTCCACCAGCATCGGTGAAACTTACACTCTCAATTTGAACGGCCAATTCCGTGACATTGCTACAGGGAACCTTGGCACTGATCCCTCAAATGTTGCGATTACTTCCATTTATCGTACGGGTGATTCCGCTACACGGTTGGACGCTAACCATTCCCTGCGGTTCTACATGGGTGGCCACGATGAAGGGAATGTGAACGTCTTCCAGCAGTGGGATGCTACGGGTCGTATCGATATGCGCCAGGGCTACTTCCGTGTGCAGTATGACCCCA
>CAZCAL010000191.1:0-8401 GCA_964496625.1 uncultured Verrucomicrobiaceae bacterium
CATCGTGAATGACGACGGCATTGGTGGCGATGGAGACCTCGCAATCGGTGAAGGCGTAAAGTGCCTGGATCGTCTGATCCGGATCGGCTCCGGCGGGCAGATGAACGAGGATTTCGACAAATTCAGCCGTGTTGTCATCGACCCGCTGGATCTTGATTTTACCCTTTTCGTTCGCGGCGACGATGGAATCCATCAGCGATCCGGTGGTGGTAGAGAAGGGGATCTCCGAGATGCGCAGGATGCCCTTTTTTTCGCCTTGCTCGATCCGGGCGCGCACGCGGATGCGGCCACCACGGACGCCGCCATTGTAGTCGCTAGCGTCCATGATGCCGCCCTGTGGAAAGTCTGGCAGGATGTTTACTTCCTCGTCGCGGAGCGCGGCGATGCAGGCGTCACAAAGCTCAATGTAGTTGTGGGGCAGGATGCGGCACGAAAGGCCGACGGCGATCCCCTCAACGCCCTGGGCTAGCACGAGCGGGAATTTTACGGGAAGAGTGACGGGCTCTTTGTTGCGGCCATCATAGGAGGCGGCCCATTGTGTCACCTTGGGGCTGAAGACGACGTCGAGCGCAAATTTTGACAGCCGGGCTTCGATGTAGCGGGAGGCGGCGGCGTTATCTCCGGTGAGGATATTGCCCCAGTTCCCCTGGGTATCGATCAGCAGCTCTTTTTGGCCCAGTTGCACCATGGCGTCGCCGATGGATGCGTCACCGTGCGGGTGATACTTCATCGTATTGCCGACAACATTGGCCACTTTGTTGAAGCGTCCATCTTCCAATTCATGGAGGGAGTGGATGATGCGGCGCTGCACGGGCTTTAGGCCATCATTGAGGCTAGGCACGGCGCGCTCCAGGATCACATACGAGGCATAGTCGAGAAACCAATCTCCATACAGGTCATCGATCGGCTTGATTTCGATGGGTGTGGTGACGTCGAGGACGGGTGAATCGTCTTCTTTGGATTGGGATTTCGAGGGCTTACGTGGCACGGGGCGGTGGATGTCTGAGGGTTGAGATCAGGATCTGAGGGCGGGGAGGATAGCGCGTTGCAGCGGGGTGGCAACCGCTTAGGCGATCAGAGATGCGTGATGACAATGTGATGTGCGGCTACAATCGGGGCACTGCATTGTAGTTGAGGCCCCTCTCGGACTGGGAAAGGATCCCGCTGTCATGCAAACTTTAGATCCGGCTCTGCTGTGGTTTCTTTTGGGATTTGTCCTGGTTTTGGCGGAATTTGCCGCCCCTGGCATCATCATTATCTTCGTCGGTCTGGGTGCCTGGGTGGTCTCTTTGGCCGTCTGGCTGGGCTTTTTGCCATCGCTCGGTTCTCAGATCGCGTTGTTCGCTGCCAGTTCGCTCATCCTGCTTTTTGGGCTGAGGCGTCTTTTCAAGGATTGGTTTATGGGTTTCACAGAGCAGAACTCCGATCTCAAAGCCAATCTTGATGAGTTCAGTGGCAAGACCGTCATCGTGCTGACCTCGCTGATTCCTGGTGCGATAGGTAAAGTGGAATTCAAAGGCGCGCAGTGGCAGGCCGCGTGCGCGGAACCGCTCCAGGCTGGCGAAGCCGCAGTCATCGAACGTGTGGACGGTCTTTGTCTGATCGTCCGAAGGAAAAACTAAACCCAACAAACCAACATAAAGGAGAAAAACAGATGCCAATAGATTTTGGAACCATTGTCAGTGGCGGATTGGCCGCCATCGTTATCATCGCCATCCTCAAAGGTGCCCGGGTCGTGCCGCAGAAGCAGGCAGACGTGGTAGAGCGCCTGGGTAAATACTCACGGACTCTGGATGCGGGCTTCCATGTGCTGGTACCGTTTTTGGACCGGATTGTGGCTCGTCACTCGCTGAAGGAAACGGTGCTAGATGTGCCATCCCAGATGTGCATCACGCGGGATAATATCTCCATCGAGATTGATGGGGTGCTGTTCATGCAGGTACTTGATCCTGTGCGAGCCACCTACGGTATCGACAACTATCTCCTGGCGGCTCGTCAATTGGCGCAGACGACGTTACGCTCAGAGATCGGGAAGATGGATCTGGACCGCACCTTCGAAGAGCGGGAGAGCATCAATGCAAACATCATTGGCGCACTCGACAAGGCCTCCGAGCCATGGGGACTGAAAATCATGCGCTACGAGATCAGCAACATCAATCCGCCACAGAGCGTGAAAGATGCGCTGGAAAAGCAAATGCGTGCTGAGCGCGAGCGCCGTGCTCAAGTGGCGATGTCTGAAGGGGATCGCGAAAGCCGTATCAACGTGGCGGAGGGCTACAAGCAGGAAGTCATCAAGCAGTCAGAAGCGCTGAAGCAAAAGCAGATCAACGAGGCCGAAGGAAAGGCGCAAGAGATTGCACTGTTGGCTGATGCTACGGCGGAGGGGATATCCCGCATCGCCAGCGCGATCCATCAACCTGGTGGTCAGGCGGCGGTGAATCTGCGTGTTGCAGAGCAGTATGTGACGGAGTTTGGACGCTTGGCATCCACCTCAAACACAATGATCATCCCAGCCAATCTTGGCGATGTGGGTGGAATGGTCGCGAGCTTGGGGCGGGTATTGAATAGCACTGGCGGGAATTTGCCATCAGGTCCCGGTCTTGCTTGATGGCTCTTCACGGTAAAAGAAAAAGCCCTCGCCTGGAGACAGGCGGGGGCTTCTTCGTGATGAGTCATTCCGGTCAGAGATACTTCTTTTTGAAGATGTCGTATCGCAGATGCAGGATGTCTGAGTTTAGCGTCTGAAGGTCTTGATACGCCCCCCCTGCAGATGGATCATTGAGCATGATGACCTCAGCCTGCTCTTTGAGGTGATCAACTGCGGTTTTCAGCTCGTTGAGTTTCTTTGATTCTTCTGGGGTCATACGACCTTCGGTGATCGTCTGCTTGATCGTCTTAAACTCGCGCTGAACGAAGGCAACTGCGTTCGGGAGGGAGCTTGCGCCGCCAATAAGTGCGCCAGTGCTGCCATCAATGTGAGGCTTGCTTGGCAACTCGTCACGCGGACGTTGGGGGAGCACCGCCTGAGGATCTTCAGGCAACCCGCCGTCTTTCGCGTCGATGAGGCTTGGCGTGATGAACAGCAGCAGGTTCTTGTGATTGCGGCTGCGTTCGCGATGCTTGAAGGCCCAGGAAAGGATCGGAATCTTGTTCACAAAAGGCACGCCAGACTCCCCGACGCTCTCTTTGGCTTCATCCAGCCCGCCCACAGCAACGGTGTAGCCAGAGTCAACCTCAACAGGGGCATTGTAGACGCGGGAGGAAGCGATCGGGTAGGGGTTACCGGAGATGACCTCCGTCCCGACGATGGTGGAAACGGTGATCGCCATGTTGAGCAGCACCTTTTGATCGTCCATCTTCTTTGGAAGGATGTTCAAAACCGTACCGATTGGCAAATAGGCGATTGATGCAGTGGATGTAGCCCCGGTGCCAAGAGATGCGGAGGAGCTGGTCCCCAAGACGGGTTGGTTCACGACGCTGCGGATGGCAACCTCCCGGTTATTAAGGGTGACCATCCGGGGATAAGAAGTCGTCGTGGTGGTATTGTCACGAAATAGAGCGCGGAGTTTTACATTAATGTCTTGGCCGCTAAGGACGCTGAAGGATGGCCATGCCAAACTGCCTGCGATGTCATTGAGATTGACGCTACTCAAAAGCGGAGCCCCTCCCACTTTGTATCCGCCAGTCGTGGGTTCCTGCGTGTAGTCGATGGTGCCATCTGCATTTACATTGTCCACGTGTCTGTAGGTGCCGCCAGCATCTAAGGTGCCGCTCCAGTCTACCCCGAATTCACGTCGTGGATCTCGTGCCGTTTCAATGAATTTCACCTCAATCGCGATCATCGGCTGCGGCTTGTCGGCCGCTTCTAGGTATCCTTCCACCCACATGTGCTGAAGGCGGGTTGCCACCACGTAGAGGGTGTTTGAGTCTGACATCCAAAGGACCTTCGGTTTGCGGAATGCACTGAGTTCATTGGAATTGGACGCCTGGGCCTGCGCATTAGCGTCTCCAGAACCCGCTCCTAGCCCGGCGAGCGGGGATGCCGGAGCACCTGCCCCAGCTCCACCGTTTTCGTCCTCGCGTTCGAGGTCCAAAATGGCACGAATTGAGTTGATGAATTCGCTGCGCTGCACAGCAAAGGCTTCCTTCGGACCTTGGAGATCCACGCCGCCACCACCACCACCGCTGCTACCACCAGTCATTGGAGAAAGAGGCAGCGCCATCGTGCTCATCTTTTCAACGTGCTCCAGCGCATTGTGCCGGACAGCATAGGATTTGCCGATCAGTTCACGGTCATCTGCTGGACGGATGTACCAAATTCCATTGTCAGGCACCAGCGCAAGGCCGTTGGCTTTGCACAAGGTCTCAAGTACTTGGAACGGACTGGACTTAATGTTAAACGTGATGAGGCGCTGACCCTCCGCACTGTCTTCTGGAAGCGAAAAGAACGAAATGCCGGAGTCTTTCGCAAGGAAGCCCAATACGTCGGCGAGAAGCGCCTTCGTAAAGTCATATTGGGCGGGAGGTGCTCCGCGGAGTCGGCCTGCCTCCCGCTCATATTCGGGTGAATTCAGATGCAGTACTGTGACATCCGGAGAGGCTGTAGCAGTGATCGCGCCGGATACTGCGACCAGCAGAGAGAGGAATGTTGAGCGGTTTAACATAATATTAGTGTCGGAAGTGCAGATAATTATGAAAAGTATAAATCTACACGATAATTTCAGCAACCTAAAATTATGAAAATTATTTTAATGGCTGCTGATTAAACTTCGCCGGGGCAATGATATGCCCTTATGTTAGCAGAACCGGGGGCGCTATCAGGGTTATTATCCGGCTATTGGAATCGACTGATATCCTTGTCGGTTTGGATTGAAGATATGACTGAGCGGGTCCGGTTGGTGGATTTGGGATGCCGTCTTGGAGTTAATCTAGTGTCTGGACAGAGATCTCGCGAATCCTCAGGAGTAACTTGTCGAGTGCAGCACGCGCTTGCCTCGATTTTCCCAATCTCGCCTGCTGGCTGAAATTCTACACTGCCCCAGTTTGCGCATTTTATAAAATATGGTCAGTCTAAATAAATACAGAAGATATGATTATTTTAGTTGAACAAAAATAGATTCCGTATTTACTATATACCAAACCGCAATCTCTCTTCGTGAAAACGCATCGAACCCATCTGCAACCTGCTAGCATCTCTGGCTTCAGCCTTTTGGAGATGATTATCACGGTCGCGATGATTGGCCTGCTTGCCCTCGTGGCGGTGGAGATGGTAGGAAGCCAGTCTGTTGGCGTGAAGACGGCCAAGCTCGAAACTGACACCACGACGATCAACCAAGTTATCGGAATTTACGTCGCAGCTGGAGGCGATCTGTCTGCAGTCAGCACTCCGCAAGCTGTTTTGGACAAACTGAAGAAGATCCGCCCCCAAGCAAACTGGGCGCAAGACTCCAACGTGATCACAGGGCGATTGATCGACGTTCGCTTGAGGGCCAAGATGATGAGCGGTTCGATGGGGACACCGCGAGCTGTTTGGGTGAGATCAGCCAAACGTTTTGAGATCAAAACGGATGCATCTTCAGGAGTTGCTGACTTCATTTTGGATGATTCCCTGGCTACAGTGAACTATGGCGTAGAAACCCTGAGGAATGCGTCAGCTTTAAAATACGATCCATCAAATAGGAGCTGGATCTGGGCTAAGGGGGCTAATACTGGCATCACTTATGTCGATCCTACGACGACTAACGGGATCGACGCCACCGACTACTTCGATCCAACGGCGTCGCCACCGACTCCACCGTCTACGACCGGTTCAGGGACTGGAACTGCCACAGGGACGGGGACGGGGACGGGCACCGCAACTGGAACTGGCACGGGGACAGCTACGCCGCCTGTCCAGTTACCGACGCCCGTCATCAATCCCTTGGGTGGCTCGTTCTCATACGCTTCTTTCCCCACAACAGTAAGTATTTCTGCGGCCGGTGGCGGGATTGGTGGGGTGCTAATGTATCAGAAGAATGGTGCCGGTTGGCAGACTTACACTGGCCCAATCACGATTGCGCCGACGGACATCATTTCTGCGATGAATCAATCAAGCAATCCTGCAGCTTATCTCGATAGTGGGGTGGCATCGGAACAGTATTATCGTCTCGTCGCCGATTTTACTGGTCAGGTCTCTGGCACTTTCGGTAATGCGGCAGGGGGTGCCAATCTGGTGACGACCACGGAAAACACCGGCAACTCCGCCACCTTTAAGCATGGCAATACAAAGCTAGACCTGGGAAATGGGCAGTTCTTAGATGCTGGTACCGAAAATGTGCTGACCTTCACAAAGGCAAATTTCAATCAGATCACGCCCAATACCTGGTTCTCCGTTGGTCAGATGACAATGCTCAATGGGACAACCTTTTACAGTAGTGAGGCGACTGGTGTCACTCTGTCTTTGGATTTTCAAATCTCCAATCCTAGCCAGAATGGCGTAGCGCATTTGAACCTGAATCTGATCAGCACAGACAATAGCGCTGATCGGACTGCTAGCGCTGACATCGTCGAAATCCAGAACCCGCAGACTGACTTTGTCGTAACGATCGAGGGCGTCGAATATCGATTGGAATTGGGCTGGGTAAATCTGGATCCTAGCACCGGCCAGGCCCAAGGAAATCAGTTCCTAGTTTATGAAGGTGCCCAAGCCTCTGCACAGATTCGCGCCCGCTTTGTTCCCAACCACTAGTCAATCTTTCCTCACCACTCTCTCATGGAAGACATCAACGAACGAAGCCAACTGGGATACCGGATGTTGCACCTGTCGAAGGACTCCGGGGTGAGTGATTTCTACATCACGCCCTGGGAGCAACTGACCTATCGCCGCAATGGAAAACTGTTCTTCGATTCATTCGTCTATCAGCCAGAACGTCCATTGGAATTTCAACCAGGTTGCATCGATTACGCTCTCAGTCTTGGCACTAGGCGTTACCGTGTCAACCGCATGGTAACTCGTGGGCGCCCCCGCTGGGTGATGCGGTTGTTGCCAGAAAATATCCCCGATATTTCTGGGCTGATGGTGCCGCCTGCCGCAGTGAAAGCATTTTTGGAGGCTAAGAACGGACTGTTTCTCGTTTGTGGTGCCACCGGTTCAGGTAAGTCCACAACCATTGCATCAATGATTCTTGAGCGGGCGAAGCGTCGCCAGGAGCACGTATTGACGTTCGAAGATCCCATCGAGTATCTGTATCCATCGGGATTGCCCTCGTTGGTGTCCCAGCGTGAAATTGGCTCCGATGAATTGGATTTCGGGAAATCTCTCCGTGCTGCTCTCCGCCAAGCGCCGGACGTTATCTTGGTGGGGGAAATTCGTGATGGTGAAACCGCAGAGATCGCGCTTCAGGCTGCTGAGACTGGCCACGTCGTGGTTGCGACACTGCACACCTCTTCCGCTGCCCAGACGGTTCAACGCTACCTGAAACTCATTCCATCTGACCGCATGGAAAACGCGATGTTATCCTTTGCCGATTCGGTTCGGGGTATTTTGTGCCAACGCCTGCTTTTCGATGAATCGCGTGGGAAACGTTTCCCGATTCACGAACTGCTGCTGCCCTACGACTCCGTGTGCGGGATGATCCGCCGCGGAGAGTTCAAAAACCTCGAGCAGGAGCTGGAAGCTGGCTTCACCCGGGGGATGCAAAGTTTCGACCGCGCGCTGCAGATGCGCATTGGTGATGGCTGGAAGCCTTCTTCAGTGCGCAAAACCGGCTACGCGGAACACGAGGTATATGACTTCCTTTCACGGGAACAACTGACATCACTTTATGCTATTGGATGAAATTAAAAGTGTACTGAGTTTCGCCGCTTTCCGTCCGGATGCGGATGATGCTGGAATCTCTTGGAGTAAGCGCTACGAGGGTCGTAAGACCTTGCTGCTGAACATCAGCCGCAATCAAACGAGCTGGCGCTCCATAAATCGCAAGGGCAAACTCGAAGAATCTGGACTGCAGGACGGGGAGTTTGCCGACATCGCGCCGCAGCGCGGGGAAGAGTGGCGGTCGATGACGGATGGTGGCTGGTGTGTCGTCTCATTGAACAACAGGTTCATCATCAGTTTGGAGAATAACATGATGCGGGGTGATAACTGTGTTGCCCTCCTGCGTTCGAACCCTCGTGCGGTTCTTGGACCGAAGTATGATCGAGGTAAGCGCTATGCGATTTGCCATCATCCAGAAACAACTACCAGTCTGCTTTTGGCTTGTGAGGAGTCCTTAGTGAAGGTCTCCGAAGACGTACTGAAGACGGTTGGTATTCGTCCTGGTCGCGTTTGTTGTGGCCTGTTTGCACTCATGGAGCACGCGATCCATCAGCTATTTGTGGGTCAACGTGGTGGTGCTCCTTCGAATTTCTTATTGGTTGCCGC
>CAZCAL010000192.1:0-288 GCA_964496625.1 uncultured Verrucomicrobiaceae bacterium
GCCTTGAACAGTCGATGCAGGGCGTGGTCCCTGTCCGGTGGAGACGTGCTGTGCGACTCCACCCAACCCTGACATCACCCTGCGTGATTGGCTGGTGGCAGCCGCTCTTGTTGTTGCCGACAGCCTATCGTGACTGGACACCAACGATGCTGCGGGCCGCCCTCCTCCATGAAGTTGAGCACCTTGAACGAGGCGATGTTTGGTGGCGTGTTTTGGAACAGGGCGTACTCGCCGTCTGGTGGTGGAACCCGTTGGCGAGGTGGTTGGTGCAGCAAAGTCATGCGATGA
>CAZCAL010000192.1:298-8394 GCA_964496625.1 uncultured Verrucomicrobiaceae bacterium
GGGAGAAGACGCCGCTGAATATGTTCGTAGCTTGCTCGCCTTAGTTTGTCCTGTCTCGCACCCAGCCACAGTGCTGGGTTTTGCGCTGGGAAAGGAAAGCTCCCTCCGGCAGCGGGTGCGCAGAATGCTGGTTACAAAATCAATGACCGATTCACCGCGATGGATCGTGATCGCTGTGGTGCTGTTCATTGGCAGTGCGAGCGCCATGGCTGCGCTGACGCGGTGGAGCCTTCGTGCGACCGCGCTTTCACCGGTAGTTGAGGCGGAAAGGGAGGTTCTCACCCGGTTGGATGCCAATCCTTTTCCCGCCGCGATTCGTTGATTGAACCTCTGCTTGATCCGCATCGTCGGCTCTCTACGCTCGCGGTTCCAACCATGAGAACATCCTTCTTGCCTTTGCTTGCTGTCACGCTCTGGAGCGTGTGCCTTCCGTCGTTTGGCCAGAGCCCCAGCCCAGCGGCATCGGCTCTGGATATTCCGGCGACGGATGATGGCATCGCGGGTGCGGGGCCGATCCGCCGCTATGATTGGTTCAAGAAGCTCTGGTCCCAGCGGCGCAGTAAGTGGGCGCAATCGGTGCAGGCAGACCAGGGTGCGGTGGTGTTTTTGGGTGATTCCATCACTCAAGGTTGGGGCGATACGATGGGCGGGGTGTTTGAGGGCATGAAAGTGGCGAATCGTGGAATCAGTGGGGACACGACTCGGGGCATGTTGCTGCGCTTGCAGGATGACGTGCTTTCATTGAATCCGAAAGCGGTGGTCATGTTGATGGGCACCAATGATCTTGAAGAAGGTGCATCCCCTGAAACCATCAGTGGCAATCTTCAGCTCATCATCGCGGCACTCAAACAACACAATCCGCAGATGCCGATCATCCTCTCCCAGATCTTCCCAAGTTCTGCGACGAAGAAGCGCCCATCGGATCAGATCAAAAAGATTGCGGAACTCTATGCGGCCGCAGTAAAAGGCGATGCGCAGGTGACGCTGGTCGATACCTGGACGCTTTTTGCGAACGCGGAAGGTGATGCAAAGATCGAGGAATTCCCAGATCTCCTGCACCCCAACAAAATCGGCTATGCCAAGTGGGCAGCTGGTCTGCGCCCGATCTTTGCCACGCTGAGATTTTTGGAGACTGAACCCGATAACTTTACGCCCGAGCCCGGCTTCGAAAGTCTCTTCAACGGCAAGGACTTAACCGGTTGGGGATTCCGCGACAAGAAGTCGCTGGAAGTGCTGGAGACATTCGATGGTAAAGTCAGCAGCAGTGATGGTCGCTACGTCGCTAAAGCGGGTCGATTGATCGTGACGACTCCGCCTGAAGGCAGAAAGGTTGCGCAACTTTGGAGTAGCCGTGAGTTCCCCAAAAACTTTGTCTTCAAACTGGAATTTCGGGCCACTCCGAATGCAGACAGCGGTGTGTTTCTGCGCAAGCCCCAGCTTCAATGTCGCGACTATCCTCTTGCAGGACCCTACAAGGACCTGAAGAGCTACAAACCGCAGGACTGGAATGAAATGGTGGTGACGGTAAAGGACAACGTGGCGCACTGCACCTGCAATGGCGAAGTGCTGGAAGACGCCCTGGCGCTGCCACCGAGCGGTCCCGTCGGACTGGAAGGTGACCGCGGGCAGATGGAGTATCGCCGCATTCGCATCCAGGAACTCCCGTGAGTCAACGCAAGGCGCGCTGCATCACGTAGTCGTCCATGAAGTAGCCGCTGCCGATGTCAGTGCAGACTTCTTCGGTGATCGTGAAGCCAGCGCGCAAATAGCTGCGGATGGCTTGGATGTTGTGTTTGTTGACGCGGAGTCGGACGGCTTCGCAGCCGAGCTCTGCGCAGCGTTCATTGACCCAATGCAGGGCGGCGGAGCCGATACCCCTGCCTTGGAGCTCTGGCTTCAGGTAAAGCTTGTTCAGAAAAAGAATCGGCTCTTTTGGGAGTCGCTCGAAGGACAGGTAGCCAATCTCGCCAAAACCCTTGGCATCAATCAGGGCGAACCAAGTGCCGCGTGCGATCATCTCCCGGGCCATGCTGCTAGGATCATACCAGACGGTGAGCATGTATTCGATTTGATCGGGTGTGATGATGCCGGGATAACACTTGCGCCAGATCTCGCGGGCTAGGCCGCAGACGGTGGGAAGCTCCGTGGCACTGATGCGGCGGAATCGCGCTAACACGGGCTCCACCGAGGTCTGCCCAGTGGATTCTTGCGCGAATGTCAGGGCTTCTGACCAGCGCAGCAGATCATCGGCGGGCGAAAGATCGCGCAGGCGCTGGGTGATGATGCGATGGGTCGGTTCAGCGACTTGCTCCTTGCAAATCTGGACGTGATCGCCGGGGTATTCTGCCTCTGGCAGCATCGCCTTTGAAAGATACCAACAGGCCCAGGCACGCCAAGTCCGAAGCTCCTTGTTGGGCTCAACCATCCGGGTGGCGAGGTGCTGCCAGTGACGACGTGGATTGCCAATGAACTGGCCTTCTGGTCGCTGCTGCAAGATCCAAGCGGCGGCCCTGTAAGGCAGTGGCCAGTCAGCGAGGATCGGTTCCGTCAGCGGTAGCGGCAAGGACAGCGCCCGATTGATTAACAAGATGCTCTTGGCGGGAAATCCGGCCATCCAGAGGCTCTGGGCATAGCAGAGCGCGGTGTGGTAAAATTCTCCGCCGCGATCATCGCGGGAGAACTTCTCCATGTCTGCCACGCCGTATTCCCGGGTGATCTGCGGCAAAAAGGGATGCGGCGCGTTCATGGCACAAAAGTGGAATCAACCTCCTTGCACCGGGGGCATAATGGCGATCTCTGCGCCCTCCAGGAGCAGTTCGGTCCGGGCCGTGTAGCTTTGATTTTGAGCAATCAAGAGGCTTGGTTCCCAGTCGGAGAGGCCGGGCCAACGGGTGAAAAGTTCCGCCAACAGATTGGCGATGGTTGCGCAGGCGGGCATCTCAATCGGCACTTCTTCAGCGCCTGTGAGGTCCTTCAATACAGAAAAAAATAGCACTCGTACTTTCATGGATTCAGAATGCCGATGCAAGGCAGGTTGCGGAAGCGGCCATTGTAGTCCATGCCGTAGCCGACGACGAATTCGTCTTCGATTTCAAAGCCCACATAGTCAGCTGGTACTTCGCGGAGGCGTTCACGCTTTTTGGCAAGGAGCACGCCGATTTTCAGTGAGGCTGGTTGATGGGTAAGGATGTGGTCGCGGATCACATTGAGAGTCAGCCCGGTGTCCAGAATGTCATCGAGCACCAAAACGTGGCGTCCTTCGAAGCTGACGCCTTCCGGCCAAGCGACTCGGACCTCGCCAGTGGACTGCGTGCCGCCGTGATAGCTGCTGGCGCTGAGAGTGAAGAGGTGAATCGGCAGATCGACGCCGCGCAAAAGATCTGCCACGAAAAACAGAGCGCCGTCCATCAGCGCCAAGACGGTGAGTTCGCGGTCTGCATAATCCGCACTGATGGCCTCCGCCATTTCTCGGATGCGGGCGCTGATTTGCTCCGGCGTTAGCATGACCCGCGAAAGATCTTTGAGGACACCAGTGATGGGGAGATTCATCGGATAGAAAGTCAAGAAACACGCTGCCTTGCGCAAGACTACACTGGCAAGTTGGCAGAGCCTGCGCTTGATTTAGACGCAATGAGCGCCACTGACAAACCAAACCTTCCAGACCTGCGGGTCAGCTATGAACTCGGTGCCTTGGATGAGGTCGCCCTGCCTGCGGACCCCAACCTTTTGTTCCAGAACTGGCTGTCGGACGCCCTTGCGCATCAACTTCCCGAGCCGAATGCGATGGCGCTGGCGACGGTGGGATTGGACGGTTGTCCGACCACACGCACCGTGCTTTTGAAGGGTCTGGATGAGCGCGGCTTTCACTTCTACACGAACTATCACAGCCGCAAAGGTCGCGAGATTGCCGCGAACAGCGCCGCTGCCGCCACCTTTCTCTGGACGAGCAGGCAGCGTCAGGTCAGCCTGCGGGGAACTTTGTCGAAGCTGCCTCACGCCGATGCTCAGGCATACTTTGCCAGCCGACCCTACGGGCATCAACTCGGGGCCTGGGTATCGGATCAAAGCGAGGTTATTCCTGACCGTCAATGGCTCGAAAATCGCCGCCTGGAGATGGAGGCAAAATTCCCCGAAGGTCAGGTCCCATGCCCACCCCACTGGGGCGGCTATACGCTGCTGGCAACTGAGATCGAGTTCTGGCAAGGGCGCGTCAGCCGGTTGCATGATCGGATTCGGTATTCGTGCACTGACGGCGTGTGGAAGGTGGACCGACTGAGCCCTTGAGGGATGGGGGCAAGTGCTAAGTGACAAGCACGATTGCCGATTACTTTCCCGTGAGGCTTGAAGGCTAGGGCAAGCCGCGTATGCTAGCCGCCCCATGAAGAAACCGGGCGCGCGGGCGCAACGCAAAACCACGACGTCCCAGACGCCACCGCTGGAGGTTGGTGACGAGGCACCGTCGAAGAAGGGGCTTTTGCTGCTATTGGGCGGGGTAGGCTTTATCGTTGCGATGATTGTTTGGGCACTCTGGCCAGTGCAGAAGTCCACGCGGGTGCCACTGGTCGATTCAGCTGCGGTGCCTCCGAAGATTGAGCCATACCAGATGGAGCCGCAGGCTGAGGCCTATGCGGGTTACGCAGGCTCGCAGACCTGCGCGGTCTGTCATGCGACGGAGTTTGAGAAATGGAAGGGATCTCACCATGGGCTGGCGGAGAGGGAGCCCAGCGCGGCATTCGATGAGGCAGCGTTTGTGCCTGCCCAGACTTTTCAACATGGCAGCCAGACGACCACTTGTCGTCGCGGCGAAGCTGGATACGAAATTGAAAGCCTTGGTTTCAATAACCAAGTCAAACCGTGGAAGGTTGAGCGGGTCATTGGCCACGATCCGCTGCGGCAATTCCTCGTCAATGGCGTTGGAGGACGGTTGCACGCGATGGAGGCCTGCTTTGATCCGGCAAAGCGGGAGTGGTTTGATGTCTATGGTGACGAAGATCGTAAGCCGGGCGAGTGGGGCCACTGGACGGGCCGCGGTATGGTGTGGAATCAGATGTGTGCCAGTTGTCACAACACCCGTGCTCGCAAAAATTACGATGCGACGACCGATAGCTACCACACGGCGATGGTGGAGATGACAGTGTCCTGCGAGTCCTGTCACGGGCCGTCCAAGGCGCACGTCGATTGGCAGCAACAGTATGCGCAGACACCCAAGGAAAAACGACCTGCGGACCCGACGTTGCCGCATTGGACACGCGATCAGCACATCGAAAACTGCGCTGGATGTCATGCACGACGCGGCGAAGTGACGGGCGATTTTAAGCCGGGCGACTCTTTCTGGGATCATTACCTCCTCACCGTGACGGACCAAACTGACACCTATTATCCAGATGGTCAGATCCGCGATGAAGACTACGAGTTCGCTTCCTTTCTGAGCAGTCGCATGTATCACGCGGGGGTGCGCTGCATGGACTGCCATGACATGCACAGCATGAAAACGATCCTGCCTGGGAATCAGCTTTGCATGCGTTGCCACACCGCGGGTGGCTTTCCCAATGCACCGGCGATCATCCCTGCCGCGCATACCTTTCATCAGCCTGAGAGTACGGGCAGCCAGTGTGTGAATTGTCATATGCCGCAGACCGTTTACATGCAGCGTCACTGGCGTCACGATCATGGCTTCACGATACCTGATCCGCTCATGACCAAGGAGCACGGTATTCCAAACGCTTGCAACCGTTGCCACAAGGATCAAAACAACGACTGGACTCTTGCAGCAGTGGAAAAATGGTATGGTCCACGAATGGAGCGCCGCACTCGGCAGCGTGCGGACACGCTGGCCAAAGCTCGCGAAGGAAATGCGGCGGCGGTGCCTGCTCTTCTCGCCTTGCTGGCCGGCGATGAAATCCCTGCGTGGAAGGCTACGGCAAGCCTGATGCTGGATCAATGGGCGGGTCAGTCCGCAGTGAGGGATGCGCTGACGCTTCAGCTACAGCATGAGCATCCGCTTGTCCGGACCTCTGCCATTCGTTCCCTGGAAGGACTGGCGGCAGACCCATCCAGTAGCACTCGCAATGCCTTGCGCCCTCTACTGACTGATCCGAGCCGCAGCGTCCGCGTCAGCGCAGCGTGGGCGTTACGTGACGAGGTAGATCTCGAGTCACCGACAGGGAAGGATTTGCTGCACATGCTGAATCTCAATACTGACCAGCCCAGCGGACAGATGCAGATGGGGCAGTTCTACTATGCTCGTCGCGATACGGTCAATGCCATTGCTCACATGGAGCGTGCAGTGATGTGGGACCCGAACTCGCCGCCATTTCATCATGATCTGGCGATGATCTACAGCAGCAGCGGTGATACGGCTAAAGCCATCGCCAAACTGCGGGACTGCATCAAGCTCTCGCCGAACGAGGCGCAGTATCACTACGAGCTGGGACTCGCCCTGAGCGAGACCGGTGCCATCGACCAGACAATCGCGTCGTTGCGGGAAGCGGTTCGTTTGCAGCCGAACTTTGCTCGCGCCTGGTATAACCTCGGCCTAGCGCTGAACGGCCAGAAGAAGATTCCAGAAGCGCTAGAGGCCCTGAGTCGCGGTGAAGCCGCAGATCCGGTAGATCCAGGCATCCCTTACGCGCGTGCAACCATTTTGGCGCAGGCTGGAAGGATGATGGAGGCGGCGGCGGCTGTGGAAAAAACCCTGACGATCCAGCCCAACCATCCCGAAGCCCAGCAACTGCGGCTGATGCTCCAGGGTGGCCGGCGGTGATGGATCAGATCGCGTAGGCTTCTGGATCGACGGTGGATTCGTCTCCGACGGGTTTCAAGATCATGCCCGCAGCGACGGTGTTGTTGGTTTGTTCATCGACGAGGACGAAGCTCCCAGTGACACGATTTTCGGCGTACGAATCGAAGAAGATGGGCTGCGACAGCCGGAGGCGAATGCAGCCGATCTCGTTCATTGAAAACTCTTGGTTATCCTGGGTCTTGTTCAGCGTGGTGATATCGACCTTATAAAGGACGTTCTGCACGACGGCTTTGACCTCGCGTGTCGTATGACGAAGTGCGAAGCGAGCACGAGGGCGCATCTTTTTATCGGTAAACCAGCAGATCATCGCATCGAGATGCTGAGCGTTGTGCGGTGGCTGATCGGCGGCGGTGATGAGATCGCCACGACTGATGTCGATTTCATCTGCCAAGGTCACTGAATAGGAAAGCGATGGGATGGTTTCCTCCTGCGGGCCCTCAAAGGTGTGAATGCCGGTGACAGTGGTTTTCATCTCGGATGGATAGGCGATCACTTCATCACCGACACGTAGGCTGCCACTGGCCATACGGCCCGCAAAGCCACGGTAATCGTGAAGGTTAGCCCCCAACTTTTCATCATAGCTGTCAGAGATTGGCCGGATGACCCATTGGACGGGAAGACGCGCTGCGGGGTGAGTTTCGCCAGCGTGAACCTGCACCGTTTCTAGATGCTCCAGCAAGCTGGGGCCGGAATACCAAGGAGTGGCGGTGGAGCGATCGACAACGTTGTCCCCATTCAGTGCGCTCATGGGGATGAAGGTCAGATCGGGCATGGCGTCGAGCCCTTGTGAAAAGCGCAGGTAGTCAGCGACGATGCGGTCATAGACGGCTTGATCAAAATCAACCAAGTCCATCTTGTTCACTGCGACGACGATGTGCTTGATGCGCAAGAGACTTGCCAAATAGCTGTGCCGCATGGTTTGCTCCACGACCCCTTGTCTCGCATCGACCAAGATGATCGCTAGATCTGCCGTGGATGCACCCGTGACCATGTTGCGGGTGTACTGCACATGCCCTGGAGTGTCCGCGATGATGAATTTCCGTTTCGGAGTCGCGAAGTAACGATAGGCGACATCAATCGTGATGCCCTGCTCGCGCTCCGCACGCAAACCATCGGTGAGCAGCGCCAAGTTGACGTGAGCATCACCGCGACGTTTGGAAGATTCTTCCACCGCCAGCAGCTGGTCCTCAAAGATGGACTTGGAATCATAGAGCAGTCGGCCAATCAGCGTGCTCTTGCCGTCGTCAACGGAGCCTGCGGTGGTGAAGCGGAGGAGGGAGGATTCAGTGGAATC
>CAZCAL010000193.1:0-1914 GCA_964496625.1 uncultured Verrucomicrobiaceae bacterium
GGTAAATTCATCTGGATCGTTTTGCATGTCATAGAGCTCTTCGTTCCCTTCCTTGTAATGAATGTAACGCCAGTGGTCTTTGATCACAACGTGGTTGTTCGGCAACCAAGTAGAAACGACGGCGTGATCCCATGTTGCTTCTGGATCTTTGAACAAAGGTATCAAACTGACTCCATCCAACTTCTGAGTCACATTCAGTCCCGCTGCTTCAACCAGAGTAGGATAGATGTCCACCAAACTCACCGCCGCAGCCGTGCTCTTGTCTTTTGGAACTCCGGCACCAGCAAAGATCATCGGCGTTCGAGTGGACTCCTCCCACAAGGTGCGTTTCGCCCAATGCTGCTTCTCCCCGAGGTGAAATCCATGATCACTCCAGAGCACAAGAAGGGTGTTTTCCCCATTCGGCCCGTCCAATGCAGCATCAGCCACTACACCGACACAATGATCCACAAAGCTCACGCAAGCGAGATACGCATGGACGTAGTCTCGCCACTTGTCGGCCTTCAGGACTTCTGCATGAGAAGGAGCGACAGCCTTTGTTCGGGTGATGTCACTCTCAGGAATGTCCGTCATGTCTTCGATGGGTGCCTTGGGCAGCGTGAGCTTGTCGCGATCATACAAATCAAACCACTTCTGCGGGACAAACAAAGGCACATGTGGACGATGGAACCCTGTGGCGACAAAGAATGGTTTCTCCTGCTTCTGCTTTAAATACTCAGCAGCCTTCACCGCCAGCTGATAGTCACCCATCTCCTCATCCTGCGCTGGAAACGCCCCGTAGTCCCAAGCCTTCAGCGGCCAGTTCATCGACTCCTTCGGCGTGGGATTCCGACCCTGCGTCAGATTTTCATCAAAGGTCTCCGCCAACCGCCCCTGAAAGCCCGAGTGCAGCAATTTCCCACCTCCCAGCGTGGCGTAACCATTTCGCTTGAACAGCAGCGGAATGGGAATGGAATCCGCTAAGGTTGGTGCCTCGTGAAACTCTGCATTAAACTCGTAACACCCCGTGTTTGCAGCGAGCCTTCCCGAAAACACGGACACCCGTGAAGCCATACACACCGGCACCTGACAGTGTGCATTCCGAAACAACAACCCTCGCTTGGCCAGTCGATCCATGTTTGGCGTCAACGCATCGGGATGCCCACCCAGACAACCGATCCAGTCATTCAAATCATCAATTGCGATGAACACGATGTTCGGTCGTTGCTTGGTTTCCGCCCCTGACACCTGCCAAGGACCCAGGGCGACCAATGCCAAGCCCAACCCTATTCCGGCGGTTAATGTTTTCATCTTCATGGCGAATTCCGAGTGCGACCTGCTTTGCTATTTTTTCCGTCTCTTTGAGGCTTCCTCACGCGGAAATCGAATCACGTCCACATCATTCTTCTGCACGGCACCCGGCGTGCTACGCCCCTCGCTAATGACTTTTTCCAACAATGCCTGCATCTCCACCACCTTCTCCGGCTTGGCAGCGGCGAGGTTCTTGGATTCGCCGAGATCCTCGTCGAGATTGTAAAGCTGCACCGGCTGGGATTGATCACCACCAGTCCCCCACCCGCCCGAACCCGGTGCCGCAATGTATTTCCAAGCACTGCTGCGCAAAGCCGGTATACCACTAATGCTTGCTCCCACGGCATTCTCGCGGATGGGTTTGTCGTCGCCCTTCAAAAGCGGCACCAAGCTGAAGCTGTCTTCGCCTGCGTTGTCCGGCAACGTCACGCCCAGCACATCGGCAAAGGTGCGCAGCAAGTCCGCTTGAGCGACAAGTTGCTGGCACACACTTCCGGCCTTCACCGTGCCCGGCCAACGCACAATGAACGGCACTCGATGCCCTCCCTCCCAAGCATCTGCTTTGTAGCCACGCAGTGGACCACTCGGAAAGTGGCCCATCTTTTCCAGATCCTTCACACCGAT
>CAZCAL010000193.1:1924-8286 GCA_964496625.1 uncultured Verrucomicrobiaceae bacterium
CATTGTCGGAAGTAAACACCACCAGCGTGTTGTCCGCCGCGCCACTGCGCTCCAGCGCATCCAACACCCGACCAATCACCGCATCCGTTTCCATCACCAAATCGGCAAACCGATTCAGCCCACTCTTGTCCAACCACTCCTTATTCACCGCCAGAGGTGTGTGCGGAGTGGTTAGCGGCAAATACAGCAGGAATGGCTCCGGCGTCTTCGCTTCACGCTCAATAAACGCCACTGCATGATCGCCCAGAGCAGGCAGAATCCCTTCCAGCTTCCAGTCCTTCAGCGCAGGTCCCTGCGTGCTGGCCCGATGATCTTTGAACTCCTCGGCAGGCAGGAAAACGCTGGGCACACCCACTGTGCGATCATTCTCGATGAAACAATACGGTGGCCAATTCGGCACATCGGTGCCGAAGTAGGAGTCGAATCCCCGCGTGATGGGACCACCCAAGATTGGCTTCGAAAACACCTCACTCCATGCGGCGAGATGCTCACCTGTTGGCACCGGTGCCTCGTCATTTTTGCCCTTCTTCCCCGCCCCCTGGAAGAACTTCCGCTGCTCCGCCGAGATCGGCCAATCCCAACCCAAATGCCACTTACCCACCATCCCCGTATGATAACCCTGCTGCTTGGCCAAGGTGCCGATCGTCATGCGATCCGCAGCAATCAAAGGTTCGCCAAACACCCCTACAATCCCTTTCTGCAATCTTGTCCGCCAATGATACCGCCCCGTCAGCAGCGTGTATCGCGACGGTGTGCACACCCCAGAAGAAGAGTGCCCATCCGTGAACCGCATCCCCTCCGCCGCCAGCTTGTCAATGTGTGGCGTGGGAATCTTACCCCGCTCAGGGTTGTAACACTGCACATCCCCATACCCAAGATCGTCAGCAAGAATGACAAGGATATTGGGTCGATCCGACGCAGCAAATCCGGCTCCGCAGAACAACACAAAGAAAACACAAAGAAAAAGATGAAAACGATTCATGACAAAGCAACTGGCCATGAAACGAAACCAACCACGCCCGCCTAGCTGCAAAAGCTCGGACGATGTTTCCACTTCGGGAAAACAACCGAAACTTCACTGCCACCACCTTCGCAAAGAACAAAACGCCAACGTCTCGCTCCAGGTAGCACCGTAGCTTCGTTGCTCTGGAATGTGCCAGAACAAGCATCCCGCTCTCACGATAGTCCAGCCCTATCCCGCACCTCATCCAGCACTCGACTGCACTCTAGGATTAGCGCAGGTGCGTGATCGAGTATCCTTACTTGCCGCGCAAGCTCGGTGTAGTCCAACAGACCAGCTTTAATCAGCGCCACCAAGGTATTGATGTCCTTCAAACCGCGATCCGTAGGGCGTCGGCCGAAGCGCCGGTCGATGCGAGACCTCGCACTGGCATTCACTTTGGAAACCGCCATGTCCATCGGGCTGAGGGCATAGACGTTGGCGAAACCTGGCATCGGCACCAAGCGGTCGCGCCAGCCTTGAGGAAAAGCATCTGCCAGACGCAGGTCAACGAAGTCGCCGTAGAAACCATGGGTGAGATGGTAGTCCCGTTCTTTTCCCAACTTTTCAAGCAGTGAAGCCCGGAAACTCTCGTCATCGGGATCGAGAAAAAAGTCGGCATCGAGAGTGGTCTCGACGCCAATGATAGCCGGTGGATGATCTGGAAAGGAGCCAAAGAGGGAGGACGAACCGAATAACAAAATTCGCCTCTCGGGAACGATCTCCCTGATTTCCTTTATGAGATTGGTTAGTGACTTGATGTCCATGAGAGGCGGTCAAGTTCACTTTTGTTTAGAATGCCAGGAAATGGCGAAAAATCCTTCCACATCACCGACTCCCACCCCTGGTCGCGAAGAATGAAGAGTAGCTTGTCCATCCCCTCCTCTCCTGCTTTGGCGTCGATTAGCATCTGTCGCCAACCCTCCAGCCGCTTCACTGCCGAATGACCGTTGCCTAGCCACCGGGCGATGTTGGCGAGGGGAATCTCCAAGAGGCTGGGATCGGCTTCAATCTTGTCCGCGATCAAGCGATAACGATCCGCCGAAACTTCATCGCCGGTGCGCTGGTGGGAACTCAGACTGCTGTCGCTCATGGGCTCAAAGTATGGCACATCGGGTAAAAATCGCCAACGGAGATTGCCGGCTCAATGACACCCACAGCTCCCGCACCCCTTCTTCGCAGTGGCTAGCCGCTTCTCAATCATCAGCGACGCCGGGGTAATGGCTAGGCCACCAAGGGAGGTGCAGCGATGTTCGCGAGGCATCATCTTGGAGACATTTTTGGCGGCATCAATGACCTCGTCCAGCGGAATGAGGGGATCAAAATCGGCCAACGCCATATTGGCGCAAGACAGGGCGTTGCTAGCAGCCATGACATTCTTCCCAAGACAGGGAGCCTCCACTCGGTTGGCGATGGGATCACAGATCAGACCCAGCATACTTTGGAAGGCCATGGACGCAGCAGCGATGGCCTGGTCTCGCGTGCCACCGGCGAGAGTCACGAGCGCGGCAGCAGCCATGCTCGCAGCGGAACCACCTTCCGCCTGACAACCACCCACCTCGGCTGCGAAGGTCCAGCGTGTGGCGATGAACACGCCGATCAACCCTGCCGCGAGCATCGCTTTAGCCATTTCCTCCTCACCCTTTCCCATCGCCTCTGCCATCCCAATCACGGCTCCCGGCAGGGCCGCGCAGGCTCCAGCGGTGGGGGCAGCAACGATGACACCCATGCTGCTCTTCACTTCCATCAAGGCAGTGACATAAAGCACGATGCGATTCAGTGCTCCGGCATCCAACAACCGGCCTGCATTCATCATCTCCGCAAAGCGCCCACTTTGGTGATGCAGCACACGATCTTCATACTGGGTGCCGGCGATGCCCTGCTGGATGGATTTTTTTAGGATGCGAATGATCCCAGTCATCTTCGCCAGTACTTCTGCATCAGTGAAGTTTCCGCGTGCGCGTTCGTATTCGACGGCGAGTTCCCAGAGCGGAGTCTGGCGACTGCCATCGTGGTTCAGCATTTCTTCACAACTCGAAAACGGCACGGCCATGTTCTTGCGTGAAGGCACGGGCAGCACAGGCGAGAGTCGTCTGATGGCCAGGGGTTCGATTGCCTCCAAAGCGTCGGAGGACACGAATGACGAGGCTTTGATCTGCCAGAGTTGTGCATCACCCAAGTCATGAGTGATGATCTCATCCGCAGCAATGTGCGCTTCGACTCCCTTGCGTATCCACACCAGGGTCTCGTGATACCCGCCATCCATCTTCATTGGCACATCATCAATGCTCAGCACCTCGATCATGCCACCACCAGTGGAGATAGCGATGAGCTTGTGGCTTCTCTGCTCATTGCGAAGCGTCAGCCGGTAGGTATTCGGGTGTGGGTCACCCACGTCCACGGTTTCGATCCGCAGTTGGATGCCCGCATCCGCGAGCGCTTGCGCGGAATTCGGCAGGCGCTCGTCATCCGCATCCCAGCCCAACAATCCACCAAACAACCCCATGTCACTGCCCTGACTTTCGTGCGTGGTAGGCAGCGATCCTTCGCGATCAAACTCCACCAACACATCGCTGATCTCACCCTCCATGAGGTCCCTGGCCAATCTACCGATCCGCAATGCAGCCGCGCAGTGAGAACTGGACGGGCCGCGCATCACGGGGCCAATGACGTCATTGAAAATGGATACAGGAGTCATGGTTTGGTGGGTGCTGACTGTGGTTTGAGATAGTCGATTGCGGCATGGCGAAAGTCCCTGTCGCTCGGCGGTTTGCCTGTGGATTCATTGATCGACTTCACATGCTGCCGCGCCCATGCGTAGTATTTTAGGTGGGTGTTCCAAATGGGCTGCTTTTCGCCCCTCTCGTTGATCAACCAAAATCCGCCCGGCTTCTCCGGCGTGCCTTCATTGTCGTAAAGTTCCCAGTAGAGCACAAAGGGACACCCCCACTCTAGGCCAGCGATCATCGTCTGAAGGCTCTTCTCGTTCTGAACTTCGGGAGAGTAACGCCGCGCTGGAAACCCGTATTCTCCGATGAACACTCGCTTGCCGACGATCCTTGGTTTGGGTCGCAATTTGGCCTCGATGTGATCCAACGCTGCGAAGAGATCATCGCGAATGACGCGCTGGAGACTGTCGTAACAGGAGTAGCTGACAAAATCGATGTCCACCTGTGGCAGGATGTCGTTGGTGATGCATTGCCCGCCTTTCAGATAGGGCTCCACGAGATTCACTTCGGTGTAGTGCCACACGTTGACGTGATCGTGTTTGGTATCGCGCTTCGCATCATCGATGGCCTGCTGCCGCACCTGCAGCCAGGCGATGAAGTTCTCCCCGAAGTGTTCTGGGAAGGGTAGCTTCGGATCAAAGTGCGGACGCAAGTGCCAATCCCCTTCCCAATGTCCGAGATAAAAGCTCTTGCCGGTGCCGCTGTAAGTCCGCAACAGATGGGCGACGAAGTCATACATTTCACGGTATTCCAGCTCACGATCCGCAACCTTAAAGGTGCCAGCACTGCCATGCGTTGTGAAAGGATAAGCCCAAATGAAGAAGTGCGTGAACGGCATGTCCAACACCGCTCGATGAGCAGGCTCCTTGCTGGCGATATCCGTTAACGTTTTCAGCTCTGGATCGCAGCTCAGAACATTGAGCTTTTCCTTGCCAAAGCAAACCTGCTTGGAGATGGAGAACTTCATGATGCCTGATCCCAACTCCCCTATCCGCTTGGCACTCTCCAGCAGCGGTGCATCTTCCGTAAAATGATACCTCCCGCCGATGGCCTGCGTGCCCAGAATGTAATTGAATGATTCAGGCTCTGGATCAGCCGCAAAGCCTGATACAAATGATGCTACGACAAATAGGACTGAAAACGAAAAGGTCGTGCGCATGAGATGGAAGGAGGCAAACATTGAATGGCTACTTGCTCTCTAACTCCTGTCGCGTGGCAATCGGCACATAGCCGATCTCCATTCCCTTCGGTGGGGTGACGATGAGTGCCGGATCAATGCTGGCGAGAGTGCCAACGTCCGGTGGGGTGAGGTAATCGCGATCCTTCGTCCAAGCGCGGTGCAACTTTTCCACCCGCTGCTGCACCACCTCACGCTCGGCGTCGGTAAGGTCGGCATTGAGCATGGCAGGCTGATCAGCGAAGCGATACCAGTAATAAGTGACCGTGCTACCATCGCCGATTTTCACCTTGAACGGACCGGCTTTGGGACCGGGTTTCTTCCAGGCGCTCTCCGGGTCATCGGGCGTCGTGCGCGGCTCTTGGGGTGGTTCGGAAGGCGTGACAAAGCGATACTGAGTGAGGTCAGATGCGGCCTGTGTTGGCTGCATCACCTTCCACTGCGGCTTGTTGCGAACGTTGGTGCCGAGTTGGTAGTATTCGGGCAAAGTCACAAGCCCATCGCTGATGCTCGTGAAGTGCTTGTCCCACTTGTATGCGAAGGTGATCGGATTCGGCGTGAAGGAAGTAGCAAAGGCATTCCACTCGAGCGGCACTTTGTCTTCACGCTTGGTGCCAGGTGGATAGATGCTCCAATTCGAGCCACCGCCTTCCCGGAACTGATGCACGGCGGACGCTTCTGCTTTGATGGTGCCATCGGCTGGCGCACCGCCATCGAACCACTTCTTCACGTCATCCCACAGCGCAGCTTTCTTGTAGGCGGTGAGGCGATGCAGCACGGTCGAGGTGCCGTCCTCCCCAATCGGAAATCGGGTGGGAGCGACTCGCGCCTGTCGGTCATTCAAAACAGCAGGCACATGCTGCGTCTCCATCTGGATGGCTTTGTTTGGTCCCGCAGGACATGAATCAAGCAGCAACCCAGCCCATTCAGGATGATCGACCGTGGCCTGCGTCCAGAAGTAAGGCGTGAAGAACGTCGCGGGACCCTTGAAGTTCGCGGTATTCAAGAACAGCGTCCAGCAATGGTTTCCTGTGGGCACCTTTTTACCCGCCGTGGTTGGCTTGGCATCTGTTAACGGCAGGGGCAGGTAGCCATAACCAAACAGTTCACCACTCGTGCCTTGCTTGAGGTTCAAGCCATCCAGTGGGAACAACAGCCACGGACTCAACTGCGCCACGCCATACTGTCCGCGCGGCTTTTCCCAAGTGCCCGCGCCATAGCCGGGTCCATTCGCAATGAACGAGAAGTTAGGCCCCACCCCGCCCATGATGAACTTAGGTGTCGTGGTTGGAAAGTGCGTATCACGCCACCAACCAAGCCCACCCTCAATGTCCGTGTAACACTTCTCCTTCGGCTTCTGTTCCTCCGTCCACTGTGGATGCATCCAAGTCCCACAAAGCCCCGTTTGAAACTTGTGCCCAGGATAGGTCTCCACCAAAGGCCAAGCCGCCGCATA
>CAZCAL010000194.1:0-8232 GCA_964496625.1 uncultured Verrucomicrobiaceae bacterium
GAAACGTCGACGGGATAGTTTGTTACAAGCAGTCGTGGGAGCTGCCAGCATGTACTGTCATGAATTACATCGACGGCTACAGTCTTGAAGAAGCCGTCGAGGCAAAATTCGTGCGAACCTGGGATACGAAGTTTCGAATCTCAACGCAGCTTGTTTCGATTTTGCAAAGCGCACACTCGATCCCAGAACATGTTCTCCACCGCGATGTTCGTCCGGCCAATGTGATGCTCCAATCCTTCCACTCCCCTGACGATGAGGGAGATTGGAATGTCGTTGTTCTAGATTTTGATCTGTGCTGGCATAAAGGGGCGACGGGAAACTCAGTCAACCCTGATAGCATTACCATAGCGTATCATGCTCCGGAGCAGTTTCAACTTTCGGAAAAGGCCAGTCGCCGAAGTGCATTGGTGGATTCGTTCGGAATAGGGATGACCCTGTTTTTCTTGATGTCTGGCCATCATCCACAGCCGTACAGCGTACAGAACGATGAAACCTGGAATCAGGATTTGAAATGGAAGGTTGCGAAACTTCCGTGCTTGTTTTGGAAATCACTGCCAGTTCGGCTTTCGCGATTGATATATTGGTCAACAAGAGCCGACCAACAATCACGGTGGGATTTAACAAAGATCGCTGGAGAGATTAGTCGGCTGAGGCGAACTCTAAAAGTCACAAAGCCAGATGACCCTGAATTAGTAGCGGAGGAGATCGCAGCTCGATGTGAGAGGATGGTTGACTACGATTGGGAACCAGATTCCATGAAGGCGATAGTGACAACGCTGACGGGTTTCGATTTTTCGGTGTGGGGCAATGAAGGAGCACAAAGTGTAGGAGCTTCGATTAGTTGGTCCAACCAAGGTGATCGGGACTTCTCCACCGTAAAGAAGTATATCCTTCCGAACGTAAATAAAGTCGTACTTCAGCTCAAGAATGGTGGCTGGAGTGCGTCAATAGTAACGCGGCGCCATGATCAGGTTAAGATCGAAGCATCTGTAACGTTGGCACTAATAAAGTCGACAGTTGACATCGAGAGACTGGCTGGAAGCTTCTCTGCGGCAGCTTCGTGCCTTAAACTCAATTGAAATGTAAAAGCGAGTTAGTGCGTAAACGTCACCCACGGCTCCCTATGAAGTTACTCGCTTCATACAAGTGATAGCTGAACAGCTATGGCCTGTATGATCGTAAGCGGCACGTACAGCCCCGTTCGGTAGCGGTGGCATCGTAGGTCTCGTAGCTGCAAAACTACGAGACCTATGAAAGAAAACACATCTTTGATACTGAAGAGAGACGGGCATGGTCGGGTGCGCACGCCACGGGCACAGCGCGAGGCGCTTTTGATGGAGTTTGATCGCAGCTGCTTGAGTGCTGCTCGGTTTGCGGGGCTAGCTGGGGTCAAATATCAGCAAAGTTGACAGGCAAAGTAGTGAGTTGCCGCCATTTAAACTGGTTGTCATCTTTTCTCGGGAACAGCGGCTAAACCATGATCGATCTGATGCCGGATCACTGGCTGCGTCTGCATGGTTTTCGCAGACAGGTGAATCGGGAGTTGGCTCATTGAGATCGCCAACGGCCACACATTCTTCACTCCGCCCCCAGATCGCGCTCCCCTGACAGCACCGGTCCGCCGGCTGCGGTGTAGCCACCGCTTGCGCCATTTTCTTTGGCGCTGACCCAGAAGGCGTAGAGCTCGCCATGACTCAGATGAAAACGCAAGCGCACTGGCTTGCCCACAAGGGCGGATAGATCATCCGCGCCTTTCCACGCGAGGCGTTGTTTCGTGCCGTCGGTTTGCAGGGGAATCGAGGCCTCGGTGGTGAACGGCGCGATGACCTTGCCCTCTGCATCCAGGATCTCCGTGCGCAGTTCGCCACCTTTCGCGTTCACATTCACAAACGGAAACTTGCCGCTGAAGGACACCGGCACCGTGGTGATCACCCCCTCGTTCGCATCGGCATCCAACGAGACAAAGCCATCGCGTCGGAGTGTGGCGAGCCCTGTGCTGCCACCCGCATACATCTGATCATGGTCCGCGGCTTTTCCCGACCAAGTGCCGAAGTAGAAACGCAGTTCATCCCCCACGATCAAACACACACCCGTGGCTGGGTGCAGGTAGCCGCGATTCCATGCGCCCGGCGTGCGCGCGCATTTCAGGAACGCTTCGCGATGCGGCCGATCATAGATGAAGCCATCGCGACTGTAGCCGAGCTGGAGATCGATGACCTTCGGTCGCTTCTCCGCCGCGCACACTTCATTGGGCGGACCATAGAACAAGCCGAACACTCCGATCATGAGGCTCTCATACGGTGTGGCGGTGAAGTGATACAACTCCGGCTCGTAGCCCAGGTCAGGGTCGGCCTTGTCGCGCGCATCGAGTTTCAACCAAAGCGGCGCGCGCGTCCTGTCCTTGCGCTCTACCAGCTTCATGAAGTCCGTCGCCGTTTGAATGAAGCGTGAGCGCACTGTCTTTTTCGGATCGCGCAGTGACGGCGCTCGCTCGCGCACGCTGAGCACCCATTGATTGCGGAAGGGATCACGAAAGATAGAAGTGTTATCTCCATGCCAGAACTCCACGCGTCGGCCCGCTGGCCAATGGATGCCATCCGGTGAAGTGAACAACTCCCCATGACTCTCTCCCTCCGTTCCGCCTGCGAGTCGTGAGAAGACAAACATCTTCCAGCGCTCCTCTGCGTTCGTCGCCTCCGCATCCAGCCAGATCGAGGCCGCATCGCGCAGCATCAGACGTTCGTTCTCGTGACGCTCCGGCAGCACACGATTCGTTCCCGGTGTCACGTCCAGCGCGGGCCTCTCCCAATGGAGGCCATCCTTGCTCGTCGCATAGCCGATCCCATCGAACCATCCCGCGTGATACCACATCTTAAACAAGCCATCCTTTGGATCAAACCACACTCCATCACCAAACGGTGCCGCCACCGGGATGGCATCTTTTCCACGCGCCGAGTTCAGCTCCAGTGGCGTCTCCGGTTTCAAAACCGGCCCATCACCCACCACCTTCGCTTCGTGATACGTCCTCGTCAGCGTCGTCTCCGCGATGAGCAAATCATCGACAAAAAGCTGCCGCCCCACATCAATGTTGATCGGCTTCACGTCGGCAGCCTCAACAGCCATCGACAGTGCAAGGGATGCGACAAGGAGAAGGCAGGTGGGGATATGCATGCTCATGAAAGCAAGTCCTTCGCCACAAGACGTCCAACTGCAAGGCCTGATCACCAACGGTCCTGTAAACAACGTCCGGCGCGTGAACGAAATCCAGATATACATTGGTTGTCATCTTTTCTGGTGCGGCAAGATCGCGGTATTGGTGACCTCGCTTGACGAACCGGCCTATCCTGCCATCGGCATGCCTAAACATTACCGTGACCGAGCTGACGCCGAAAACTGCTTTGACGAACTCACGAACTCATAGGGTTGGGCCGGCTACACCTCTCGCCGCCTTTCCAGCAGTCGGCTCATGTCCGGAGTGGGACGGCAGGTTCAGGGCGGTGGCCAACGCACCGTCAAAGTCAGTCTGTTGCATGAACAAGGCGAACTACTCGCCAGCGCTGTTGCACACATTCGTAACGAGTTAAGTCAGATCCATGCCATTACGGAGCGATGGAGCGCCAAGCAGCGGTGGACACTCCTATTGAATCGACTGCTGCGCCAGTGGCTGGGTGGCTAATGGCTACCCGGCCTGCCAAACGACGCACAACGACTCCTGAGCGGCTAATCAATCCACTGCCCCGCCACCCTGGCCCCGGATCTGAACTCAGCCCCGCCTCGCAAAAAGGCGCTCAATCATCAATCCCATTTTCTTTTTCGGGATTATTGTCACCACTTCCCGCTTATCCCAATTTGACATCGATGATGCTTCTGGAAGCCTAAATCCTCAGGCCTTCTTACCTTTGGTCGTTGGTGGCGAAGGGAGCATTCACTCCGCATCCGGAGCTTCAACGATCTCTGGAGCAGGCACCTCTGGCAGGGGGGTGACGACGTTGGTAGGCCACGGGCGGAAACGCTCGAAGATGCCATTACCGAGATCTTTGCTGGTGTTGTAGCCTCGCCTTAGCATCTCCATTTTGGCGTCAATGTTATCGATATGGTGCAGGATGACGGCCTCCGGGGTTTTAGGCAGAACAGGTGCTCCGTAATCGTATTGCCCGTGATGAGAGCCGATGAGGTGCAAAAGATGTACTCTGACCAAATCATTGGCTGGCTCCAAAGTCAGCCATTCGCCTGCACCGGGCTGCTCAAGCAGGTCTCGCCACAGCTTGTTGACCAATTCCAGACCCAGAGAAATGTGACCGAGAAGTTCACCCCAGAGATCATGCGGCATGTGGAAGCCGTTCTCAGGGAAATTATTTTCCCACATCTTGCCGCAGTCGTGAAAGAGAACTCCAGAGAGTAGCAGATCCTTGTTGAGCGACGGATACACTTCGGCAATGGCAGCTGCACCGCGCATCATTTGTGCAACGTGTTCTACGAGCCCGCCGCGTCTTGCGTGGTGATTTTCCCGGGCAGCAGCTGCTCTTCGGAAGCGGTCGCCAAAGCGATCCAGAAACAACGTGCACAAACCCTTGAGACGGGGATCCATCATCGCGTGGGCGGTCATCACGATGAAGTCATAGTCATTCCTCTGCTGTTGGGCTAGCTCTTGGCTACCGTTGAAGAGAACCGCTTTTTCTTCGTCGGTTAGGATCCGTAAAACTGGGTGTCGCGGCTCGGGACCAAACTTCCCTGCATCCGCCCATTGAGCTGCGAGTTCAATGCAAGTGCCGCGGGCGAGTTGGCGTGTCTCGGCGAGCAGTGGGCTATTGTCAAAGACTCGCCACACGAGGCTATCGCCCGCATCGGCCAATCGCATCTCCACAAAGGGGCTGCCGCTGGAGGTAGTGCGATCATTGCGGCTATCAATCTGCACATGCACGCGATATGGCTGCGGGTTGGCATTGAGCACCTGACGTAGTTCGGTGATGGTCAGTTTCTCAAAATCAGGTGGGGCGAGATCGGACATAATCAATTGCAACCAATGAAGCCATCCGCCGCGCTGAAGGGCAAGCTCAATTGCACTCATGGCTAGTTCTGGGTTGAATATGCGCCCTCTTGCCGCCAGAAGTCTAGACTCGCGTGGTATTCAGCTCTCACATATTCATCTTCTATTTCCTGCCGCTAGTGGTGGGGATTTATTATTTGCTCCTCTGGCGCGGTGCTGGCAGCACGATGCGGCACTTATTTCTGACCTGCGCTGGAATGATCTTCTACGGCTGGTGGAACCCATGGTTCGTGCTGCTGATGCTCGGCACGACGACCCTGGACTACAACCTGGGACGGATGATCGTCAATGCTGGGGAAAACCAGCGACGAAAGCGAATGGCGGTGACTCTCTCCGTGGTCTCCAATTTGAGCGCGCTGGCGTTTTTCAAATACACCGCCTTTGCGATTGGCAGCGCACAGAGCATCGCGGAGTGGCTGCACTGGGGCACGCTGGAGGTGCCGGAGTTCTTTACCAAAATCATCCTTCCAGCAGGCATCTCCTTCTATGTATTCCAGAGCCTAAGCTACTGCATTGATCTCTACCGTGGACATGCCCGCCCTGCGGAGTCCTTCCTGGATTTCACCTGCTTTGTATCGCTCTTCCCCCACCTCGTGGCGGGACCAATCGTGCGCTACGGAATCATTGCAGAACAGATGCGCCACCGCGAACACACCATTGAGAAATTCTCTCTGGGCATCACTCGATTCTGCTTTGGCTTTGCCAAAAAAATCCTGCTGGCAGATCCAATGGGAACGATTGCCGATGCAGCGTTTGGAGCGGGCGATGGTAGCCTGACGCAGTCCATGGCTTGGATCGGCGTGATCGCGTATGCTTTCCAAATTTACTTCGACTTTTCCGCCTACTCAGACATGGCGATTGGCTTGGCAAAACTACTGGGCTTTTATTTTGTGGAGAACTTCAACTCTCCGTACAAAAGCGTCAGCATCACCGATTTCTGGAGGCGCTGGCACATGTCGCTCTCCGCCTTCTTGCGTGACTATCTTTACATCCCGCTAGGTGGGAATCGTCACGGCTCGGTACGCACCTATGTGAACTTAATGCTGACGATGCTCATTGGTGGGCTGTGGCATGGGGCTTCGTGGAACTTTGTGATCTGGGGCGGGATCCACGGTGCCATGCTGTCAGCGGAGCGGATGATGGGCAAGGACTCATTTTACTCGCGTATGCCAGTGCCAATGAGGGTCTCTATCACGTTTTTTATCATCCTGATTACCTGGGTTTTCTTCCGTGCAGAGACTTTTGGCGTGGCCACGCAGTATCTGGCGGTGATGTTTGGTGGAGGTCCGCCCATACAGACCACGGGTGCAATTGCTGAGGCCGAAGTGCTGAGGAACTTCAACATGTTCCAGTTTCTTGTCTGCGCGTTTAGCGCGTGGGTGATGCCGAACACACAAACCATTCTGCACCGCTTCGTCGCCTGGAAAGCGGTGGTAGGCTTGGTGCTCTTTACCATCGCACTTGCAATGATGTTCACCCGTGGGCACAGCCCCTTCCTTTACTTCCAATTTTAACCTGGAAACGCGATGCCTGATATTCCAGTCAATCCCTACCCGAACGAGCGCGACACCACCGATTACCAGATCAGTGCGCGGCACGCCTGGTGGATCGCGCTGCTGTTCTTTCCCGTCGTCGCGCTGCTCCCCTTCATGTATCATTTGAGCATGACGGTGAGCGGGAAGTGGCCGCAGACTCCCGCAGCCACCTTGCTGAGCTGGCGGCCCAGCCAAGGTGAGTTGCTGACTCGCCTGCATGAGACAGAAAAGCTGACGGACAACGCTGGTTACGCCACTTGGATTCGTGAGACCACGCAGGGGTTCCTAACGCGGCAGGTCAGAGAAGGAAACCAAAAGGTCTTTATCGGTAATTTTGACTGGCTCTACTATCAGCCAGAGCTGAGTGCCCTGCGTGGATGGGGCCCCATCAAGCGCGAACCTTTTTCGCCAATGAAGGATCCCAGTGTGGCACAACTGCGAATGGCAAAGGACATCGTGCTTGAGTTTGCCGCTGACCTTAAGGCACGTGGCATCCCCCTGCTTCTGGTGCCCCTCCCTGTAAAGCCGATGATTTACCCCGAATTCATCGTTCCGGGGCGCTACGACGCACCACTTTATCACCCTGATCAGCTTGCACTGTATGCGGAATTTCGAAACGCGGGTATTGAGGTACTGGATTTAGCCCCGGAGTTTTTCAGTCTTAAAAAGCGCTTCCCACTGTTCTTAAAGCAAGACACGCATTGGACGCCAGAGGCCATGCAAAATGCAGCCCGGCAGCTCTACGACTACATCCACAAACAGCACCCTGACCTCATCGCCTCAGAGTCCCCCCTCCTCCAGCCTCAACCACTGGATCTTCGTAGCTATGGAGATCTGGTCCACCTGCTGGAACTGCGCAATCCAGGCAGCATTTTTCAAGAGGAGGAGGCGACGCTGGTTTCGCTTGGAGGGGTGGAGCCTGATCGGGATTCGCCCATTGTGCTGATCGGCGATAGTTTCGTCAATGTCTTCGACGACCCCGCATTGGGCTTCGCCAATCCCGAAGCACCCACGGACAGACTGAAAGCAGGGTTTGCCCGCTACGTCTCCATGCGCCTCCATCAACCTTTAGATGTCTATGCCGTTAACGGTGGCGGTGCGACGCAGGCCAGACGTGAATTCGCCCGTCGGACGGATGATGACGTGCGGTCGAAGAAGCTAGTCATCTGGGCGATTGCATGCCGGGATTTGTTGCTCTCCCCAAATGCGGCACGTAGTGCAAATGTGGAGTGGGCCGCAACGCCTTTTAATCCGAATCGCAGCACCAAAGACACGGCTACGCCATCCCTGACTTCTACTGCGGAAGCGCCAGTCGTCGTGGAGGCCACACTCGTTGAGAAATCTCGCAATCAACCCCTCAATGGCACCCCTTATATCGATGCCTTGCACACCGCTGTGTACAAGGTGGACCGCGTTGTATCAGGGAAGTTTGATCCTTCATCAGAGTGGCAAGCCATCCAGTGGACGTTCAAGATGAAGGCCATGCAACCGTCAGCGAGTGTGACGGTCGGTAAACGGTATCGCCTAACATTAGAGCCGTGGGATGAACAGACTGAGCTGAAGGACCTCAACATTCAGAACGACAACACCACTCTCGACGAGTTCACTGCTGATCGCTGGTTCGTCGCGAACCTGAGAGAATTGCCGTAG
>CAZCAL010000195.1:0-905 GCA_964496625.1 uncultured Verrucomicrobiaceae bacterium
GGAGAATCGCATCCGCACCAGCCACGACGGCTTCGTAAATCTGCACCTCGTGAATGATGAAATCCTTCCGCAGCACCGGGATGTCCACTTGCTCGCGGACGTTGATCATGTACTCCAGACGACCCTGAAAGTACTTCTCATCCGTCAGGACAGAGATGGCACTCGCACCAGCCTTTTCATAACCACGCGCGATGGTGATCGGGTCAAAGTCAGCCGCAATCGTGCCTGCCGAAGGCGAGGCACGCTTCACCTCCGCGATCATGCCCAGACGCTCGGGATTCGCGATCAACGCTTCACCGAATGGCCGCACATCATTGCGACCGGCTGCTGCTGCGCGCAGCTTCTCCGCGAGGGGTATGATCCGCTCGATCTCCTTGCGCTTGTAGGCGATGATTTCATCCAATTTGTTCATGAGCCGTCCAAGATGGGGCTGGCTGGGCCTTCCGCAAGTCAGAGCTGATTCCCAATCAATTAAAAAGGACTTGGCAGTGGCCCTTCCACCATGTCACGTCGGCGAATGTCAAAATGGGAGCAACTGTATCAAGAAGGCAACACACACTGGGATCGCGGCGCACCCTCACCACCGCTCGTCCGTTACATTGCCGAGCATCCAATCAGTGGGGCCGTCCTCATTCCAGGCTGCGGCACAGGTCATGATGCGGCCTATTTAGCCGCGAAAGGTGCGGACATCACCGGGCTAGACATCGCACCGACGGCGGTCGAACGAGCCGCCGCGAACTATCCAGATCTGGCGGAGCGCTTCGTTGAAGGTGATCTTTTTGATCTACCTCACACTTGGAATGAGCGGTTCGACCACGTCGTCGAGCACACCTGCTTTTGTGCCATCCCGCCGACGATGAGGGAGGCTTATGCGAGCGCCGTCCATCGTGTCCTGAAACCCGGTG
>CAZCAL010000195.1:915-4255 GCA_964496625.1 uncultured Verrucomicrobiaceae bacterium
GGCACCCTCATTGGCGTTTGGTTCATCAATCCTGACCTTGATCCAGGCGAGGAGGGGCCACCCTTCCCAAGTGCCCCAGCAGATCTTGACCGCATTTTCGGCCAGCACTTTGATCTGGTGACTGACTACACCCCAGATGCGGCCTATCCTGGACGCGAAGGCAGAGAAAGAGTCCGCGTCTGGAAAAGGAAGGCCTGACTCCAACACCAGCTTCTTTTTTCGCTTTCCGTGCTGGCATTTCTCACTCGCCTGTGAGAGAAAGGCGGCTCATGAATATCTCCCTCCGTGAGTTGGCTGATATGGTGGAGGGTGAACTCGTCAACGGCGCACCAGACATCGTCATCACAGGTTTTGCATCCTTAGCGGAGGCACGACAGGGCGACCTCAGCTTCTTCTCAGACACCCGCTACATCGCCCGCATGGACAGCACGCGCGCCAGCGCAGTGCTGGTCCCAAAGAACTGGACCAGCGAGACCCAAAAGACGGCCTGTATCCGAGTCGAAAACCCCTCCCAGTCCTTCGAAAAAATCGTCGATGCCTTTGGCTTCCACGCCAGCCCATTTGTCGCAGGCATTCATCCTTCTGCCGTCATCGCAGAATCCGTCATCGCCAATCGCGACACGCTCTCAGTCGGCGCCAATGCGGTGATCGAGGACGGTGCCAAGATCGGGGATGGGGCCGAGATCGGCGCAGGCTGCTACGTCGGAAAAAATGCCTCCATCGGCGCAGGGGCAAAGCTCTATCCGAATGTCACCTTGTCAGAGGGCTGCACCCTGGGAGACCGATCCATCCTCCACTCCGGCGTCGTGATCGGCTCCGATGGATTTGGTTACGAGTTTGACAAAGGTCGCCATCGTAAAATCCGCCAAGCAGGCATCGTGCAGATCGATTCCGACGTTGAAATTGGCGCAGGCACTACGGTAGATCGTGCGCGTTTTGGCCGCACCTGGATCGGCGAGGGCACGAAGATCGATAACCTTGTCCAGATCGGTCACAATGTCGTCATCGGTAAGCATTGCATTCTCGTCTCCGGTTGCGCCATCGCTGGCAGTGCGGTCATTGGCGACTACGTCGTGATGGCGGCCCAATGCGGTGTCGCTGGACACGTCACGATCGGCCCGCAGGTCACGCTCGGCGGACGCTGTGGTGTCACGAAAGACCTGCCCGCGGGCCCAGCAATGTATCTGGGTTTCCCCGCCATCCCTGTGAAGGAAGAAAAGCGCCGCCTGGGAAGCATCAATCGCATCGCTAAAATCTCCGAGCGCCTTCGCAAACTCGAAGCAGCACTCGCAGCCCTCAGCCATGAAAGCAGCGACATCATTGAGCCGCCGCAGTAGGGTCAATTAAAGGCGTGCCAGCGTCGCTGTCAGCAGCCTCCAAAACTTCTGCGTTGATGAGATGCTGGCACACTCCCTTTCGGAGTGCGCATCGTCGATGTTGGGACCAAAGGAGATCATATCCAGCCCCGGATACGCCTTTGAGATCACCCCGCACTCCAGCCCTGCGTGGCAGGCACCGACTTTGACCTCGTGACCAAACAGCTCCCGGTAGAGAGCCTGCATCGTCTCTAAAATGGGCGACTCTGCACTGGGGCTCCAACCCGGATAAGGATCTCCATGGCGAACCTCCGCTCCGATGAGCTGAAACGGCGCACTGAAGGCGCTGGCGACATCTTGCTTGCTCGATTCCACGGAACTGCGCTGGAGGGCGCTCCACTCCGCCCTGCCATCACCGAGCGCAATGGTGGAAAAGTTTGAAGACGCCTCCACCAATCCCGGCACCACGGGGCTCATCCGATACACACCGTTGACCACCGCGTGCAGCGCCAGGATCAGCGACCGCTGATCGGCTGCGCACATCGTGTCAATCACGCCTCCCTCCGCAGGCACTACCACTGCATCGATCTGCATCCTCGGTTCAATCAGTCGAAACTCCTCACGGATGCCCTCGACTTCGTTCTGGAAAATCGCATCAAATCGCGTCTGGTCTCGAATCACCACCATCGCCTCGCACAGCGCCGGGATCGCGTTCCGCGCACTGCCGCCACGCATCGCTGAAAGCGCCACCACGTCTTCGCCGCAAGCGTTCAGAATGCGCGCCATCAGCTTGATCGCATTCGCTCGTCCTTCGTGAATCTGGAGGCCAGAATGTCCACCGCGCAGCCCAGCAATTTTGATCGCCACCATGGGAAGATCAGGATTACCAACTGACGACGTGTACTCATACGTCACCAGTGTATCGATGCCTCCAGCGCAGCCGATAGTAAACGTGTCATCTTCTTCGGAGTCTAGATTCAGCATCGTCTTCCCTGTCAGCACCCCAGACTGAAGGCCCAACGCACCGCCCATCCCCTGCTCTTCATCCAAAGTAAAAAGTGCCTCAATCGGCGGGTGGGAGAGATGTTTTGCAGACAGCACCGCCATGATCGCCGCCACGCCCAGTCCATTGTCCGCCCCCAATGTGGTGCCACGCGCACGCACCCAGTCACCGTCCACCCACATCTCGATGCCTTGCGTCTCGAAATCGAATTTCAGCCCGTCTTCCGCCTTATGCACCATGTCCAGATGCGCCTGCATAATGATGGGCGCACGTCCTTGGCGGTCCGCTGACGCTGGCTTTCGAAGGATCACATTGCCAGCGCAGTCAAGCTCCGATGCCAGACCATGACGCCCAGCAAAGTCCAGCATGAAGGCGACGACACGCCCCTCCCGCTTTGATGGACGCGGCACAGCGTTGAGATCGGCAAAACAGTTCCAGAGAGCATTGGGTTCGAGGTCGCGGAGCATAAGTATAGTTTCGAATGGCGATCTCGTCAGGCTGCGTCGGATGACTCGAAACTTCAAGTTACTTCCACTATCAGTGCTGAACCCTTTTCCACCTCTGCGGGATCCACACCGGGAACTTTGCAAAAGATCGGCTTACCCACCGCGGACATTACCATTGATACGATGCTCCACGTTAGCTTCGGACAGGGCACAGCGGAGATCTATCACGACCTCTGCGACACACTATTTCTTCCCTGCGGCAAAATAATGTCCATCGGCTGGACTGTAGACCACGAAAGAACCATCGGCCCACTGGCTCGCAGCGACGACGCAGTCCACACCAGCCCCCCCGCTCGATGTGCCGGCTAGCCAGCACATCCGCCAATCACCGCCTTTTCGTCCCAAAGGGAAAGGCCCGCATCATCGTCTTCGCAGACGAACTGGATTCGTGACTCGCTGGCAAGCCATCCTACCCGATGCATCAGGCCATGTCCGCATTCATCATTGCCGAGTTTTACGGCCAGCTGCACAATCCTTCCGGGATAATCCATCCCCTAACCGATTTCATCAACTCA
>CAZCAL010000195.1:4265-8228 GCA_964496625.1 uncultured Verrucomicrobiaceae bacterium
GATAGATATCCTCCCAAAGTCGGATTGAACTGGCAGCGACTTTTGGGATAACTACCCAACAATCCTCTCGCAGCTTCCCATGCGCTACTTACCCACTTACAAAACGACCTTTAAAACCTTGGCCAGCCTTATTTGGCTTGCAATGGGCGGGGTTACCTTCGGGCAGGCGACTCCAGACACTGTCTTCTTCGACATTCCGGTAAATTTGGCAGCAAACCCGAATCCAATTCCGACCGCTCAACTCGCTGCCGTAGCAAACTATCCGGCGGACGGAGATCGGCTCACCCTCATTGCTTTGCTTTACCGTCCCGATCCGCTAACTCATGGCCCAGGACCCTATCCCACTGTCGTGCTGTTGCACGGATCGGGAGGGATGTGGCAATCGGACACGATAGCGAATGGAGCCAAGACCGCACTGCGCCTCTGGGGCGAACGTCTGGCAGAGCGCGGCTTCCTTTGCCTGATGCCAGACAGCTTCAATCCACGCGGTATCCCGGGCAATTTCGCCAACAAGCGACCACATCATGACAGCATGATCGACGATGCGGTTTGTTCACCAAACTATGAGCGCCCCAAGGACGTTGTGGCGGCACTGACCTATCTGCAAACACGCGCCGACGTTGACGTTGACAACATCGGGTTGCTAGGTTTTTCCCATGGGTCGCAAACAGGTCTGAATGCAGTGCTGGACCCTTCTGTGGACCTGGGTCAATACACCGTCGATTTCATCAATGACCAGAACGAAACGGTGAAACTAAATGTGGACTCGCCAGTGCGGATCCCAGATTCGTTGCCATTTCCACGAGTGGGTATCTTCTACTATCCAGGCTGCGGTCACTTTTCCTATCACGGTTCTCCTAGCAGCAAAGCAGCGGGACGTTACATGCCCGATCGGCGAATGCAGGTCGTCATGTATCATGGCACCAATGACTCACTCATGGGTGTATCGGATCCAAATGCTACGCCGAAAGTCGGGAACCTGTATCCAATCAAATTCACCACAGCCTCCGCCGCTCAAGCAGCCGCACTTGGGGTACCGAACCCCTTCAGACAACACCACATCTTTGATATGGTGAATCATTCCTTCGATGAGACGACAATCGAACCTCAGGCGAACTGGAACACGGGACTAGAGAGCCCTGACGAAAAAGCCAACCGACTCGCTCGGGATGAAACGATGAAATGGCTTGAATACCGGCTTCGCCGCCATGTGCTCACGCCTTCTCCAAATCCGTATTTGCCCGGTACTTTAATGGTTTCGTGGACCGGACGTAATCAACTACTCTACCAGCACAAGACCAGCGTGGATCTGGTGAATTGGACGCAACAGGGCGGTGACATCACTGGAAACGGCGCTGTGGTGGAAGTACCTGTCATCCTGCCAGCCGAGCTTCGCAGCTTCCACCAACTGGTCATTCAACCCGTGCCCGCCCCCGTGAACGATGTCCTCTACCAATCATTCTTTCTTGAGTATGCTGACTTCAGCTATTGACGCCAGGCACAGAGAATTCAGCTTCCAGATTGATCCTCCACCACCGCTTCGTTGACCGATAATCCTCCAGTGCAGACTGTTTCGTGAATGCCTGGACCACTGAAGATAGCTACGCCCGTCAACAGCAAGCTGCTGCCCCACATGTCACGGTGATTTATTCTCGCCCATGGGTTCGTCCGCCTAATCGAGCGATATGATTGAAGCAGGGCGGTAAGCGAAGCGAAAGCGGCAGACTTCTATTGGGATATTGGTCGCTGGTGGAGCGTTGCTCCACTTGAGCTTTTGCTGATGTTACCAACTCGACAACGACAGCGTTGTTCTCTGCATGTCCCCATCCCTTAAAGGCACAGTTATTGGATTCCTCGTCCTTTCGATCTTCTTCTTCGTCATTGAGCGATGGCTAGGAAACGCAGGTGGGAAGCGATGGGTTAGACGCCAGTGGCTGCTGGATGCGGCCTACTGGGTTTTCACTCCGTTCGTTACCAAAGTCTTGACGCGCCTGTCTTTGCTTGTGCCGCTTGGCCTGATTGTAGTTTTCGGGATGGCCACGAAGGAGGGATTGGCCAATCAATCCTACATCGGGTTCGGGCCGTTAGCACAACAACCAATTTGGCTCCAAGCCATTGAGATCCTCTTGCTCGGAGATCTGATCGCCTACTGGACGCATCGTCTCTTTCATGGCCGCCGCTGGTGGCCGTTTCACGCTGTTCACCACAGCTCTGAGGAATTGGATTGGCTGAGTAGCGTCCGGGTCCATCCAGTGAATGATTTGGTCAACAAATTCGCACAGGTGACTCCATTGCTACTTCTCGGTTTCAATCCCTTTGCAACCTTGGCTTCCGCGCCATTTTTCACTCTTTACGCGATCTTCATTCACGCAGACGTCAACTGGGACTTTGGACCACTGCGCAAAGTCATTGCCACGCCAGTTTTCCATCGCTGGCATCACTCCAAAGATGCCGCAGCGATCGACAAAAACTTTGCCGGCCTCTTTCCATTCTGGGACATGGTGTTTGGCACTCTCTACATGCCAGAAGGCATCGCTCCGCGAAATTTTGGCATCTCTGAAGCAATGCCATCCACATTGGCAGGCCAGTTGATGCATCCGTTTCGATCAAAATCTTCCAATCAGGGCCAAAGTCTTGCGAACAATCCACCGCTCGAAGGACGTACTTCCTCCCATGAATCCATTGTTTGAGCACCGCCTGATCCAAACCCGACGCCAGTTTTTTGGTGATGTCGGATTGCGCACTGGCAGCATCGCTCTCGCTGGCCTCATGCAGACAGAGGGAAATTCGCAAGCTGCGGCGGTGCACTCAGCCCTACCTGGACTGCCGCACTTTGCGCCCAAGGCAAAGCGTCTGATCTACCTGCACATGAACGGTGGACCATCCCAGATCGACCTCTGGGATTACAAGCCGCAGCTTCACAAATTCTTCGATAAAGAACTGCCAGAAAGTGTCCGCAACGGACAGCGCATCACAACGATGACGTCAGGGCAATCGCGCCTGCCCGTCGCGCCATCCATGTTCAACTTCCAGCGGTATGGACAGTCCGGCATGTGGTGCTCCGAATTGCAACCCCAGGTCGGTCGCATTGTTGACGAGATCGCGCTGGTCAAGACCGTCAATACCACTGCCATCAACCACGACCCTGCCTGCACCTTCGTGATGACCGGCAGTGAAGTGCCAGGCAAGGCCAGTCTGGGCTCTTGGCTCTCCTATGGCCTCGGTAGTCTCAGCAACGACCTGCCATCGTTCGTGGTCTTCACGCCGAATTTCCCAGCAGCCAGTCAGGCGCAGGCTCTATTTACCCGCATGTGGAGCAGCGGCTATCTACCCACCAAGCATACTGGCGTGGCACTTCGCTCCATCGGTGATCCGGTTCTCTTCGTGAAGAATCCTCCTGGAGTCGAAGCCAGTGATCGACGCACCATGCTGGATGCATTGGGACGACTGAACCAAATCAATCACGGCCGCATCGGCGATCCCGAAATCCAGACTCGGATCTCCCAATACGAGATGGCCTTTCGCATGCAAACGAGTGTGCCGGAGCTGACGGATCTATCGAAAGAAAGCAAAGCGACGCTTGAGATGTATGGGGCCGACGTCAACAAACCCGGCAGCTTCGCGCAAAGTGCCATCCTTGCTCGACGCCTTGTAGAACGGGGCACGCGTGTGGTGCAGATTCTCCATCGTGGCTGGGATCAACACAACAATCTGCCCAAACTCATCCGTGGCCAGTGCGACGACACCCAGCAAGCAGTCGCAGCTTTGGTCATGGACCTCAAGCAACGCGGGCTACTGCAAGACACACTGGTTGTTTGGGGCGGTGAATTTGGCCGCACCGTCTATTCGCAGGGCACTTTGACGCAGGAGAACTATGGGAGAGATCATCACCCACGGAACTTCTGCATGTGGATGGCTGGCGCGGGCGTAAAGGGCGGAACTGTTCACGGGGAAACGGACGAC
>CAZCAL010000196.1:0-8171 GCA_964496625.1 uncultured Verrucomicrobiaceae bacterium
ATCTGCTGGAGATCGTTCAAGTTGTTCATACCATTTTAGTATAAACGTTATGTCACAACAGCACTACTTCGATCGTATCGCCCCACGTAACTAAAGGTGCCATGGTTAAAACACGCATCACTTCCCTCCTAGCGGAACCGCCCCAAGCCCGACTGGCCAGCCTCCTTGTCGCAATCGGGCTGATTACAGGCTGTAAACCAGAAGGCAATGGTCCCGGCGGACCGCCCCAAGCGGCGACACCTGAGGTCACAGTCGCCAAGCCAGTGGCCAAACGGCTGACCGATTGGGACGAATTTAGTGGCAGACTCAGTGCCCGTGATCGAGTCGAAGTCCGCGCCCGCGTCTCCGGCTATTTGACAAAGGTGCATTTCAAGGAAGGCACAGAGGTCAAAGCAGGCGATGCCCTTTTCACCATCGACCCCCGCCCCTACGAAGCTGTCGTGCAGGGTGCCGAAGCCGTGCTTGCCCAGGCAAAAACCACCGCAGAACTGGCAAATATTGAGGCGAAGAATGCCACCAGTCTCCGGCAAGGTCAGGTGATTTCAGGAGAGGAGTCCGAGCGCCGCCTGAAAGGGGCAGCCGGTGAGCAGGCGGCCGTCAGGGCGGCTGAGGCAGCCCTCGCCGCAGCCAAGCTAGAACTCGAATTCACGGCGATCCGTGCGCCGATCAGTGGCCGTGTCAGCGATGCGCGCGTGACGGAAGGAAACCTCGTTACTGGTGGCACCAAGGACGCGACCCTTCTAACCACCATCGTCGCCCTTGACCCAATCTACTGTGAGATCGATGTCGATGAACGATCCGCCCTCAAATACCGCGAGATGCACAAGACTGGCGAGCGCACGAGTGCGCTCTTCACCCGTATCCCTGCGGAGATGGCTCTCACCAATCAAGAGGGCTGGCCGCACAAAGGGCAAATCGATTTCGTGGACAATCAGGTCAATCCCACCACCGGCACCATCCGTGCGAGGGGAGTTTTTCCCAATGCCGACCGCCTCATGTCGCCCGGCTTTTTTGCACGGGTGAGGATTCCCGGCAGCGGAGAATACGATGGGCTGCTGATCCGAGACTCCGCTGTTGGTGACGATCAAGGGAGCAGTTACGCCTGGGTTCTGGACGCCGAAGATCAGGCAGTGTATCGACCGATCAAACTCGGACCAATAGTCGAGGGCATGAGGGTGGTGCGAGAAGGTCTGAAGGCCGACGACCGCGTCATCGTGCTGGGCCTTATGGGTGTGCGCAATGGCGTTAAGGTCAAGCCAACTCTCGTCGAGATGCAGCCGACCTCCACATCCACCCCGATCAAACAGCCATGAATTTCGCCCGAGTCTTCGTGGATCGCCCCATCTTTGCGGCGGTGCTCAGCATTGTCATCACCATGCTGGGAGCGCTGTCGTACTTCGCGCTCCCTGTCTCACAGTATCCAGAGGTCATCCCGCCGACGGTCGTTGTCTCCGCTGCCTACCCTGGAGCAGATGCGACCACCTTGGCGGAGACTGTTTCGACTCCTCTGGAGCAAGAGATCAACGGGGTCGAGGACATGCTCTACCTTTCATCCTCCTCCACCAGCGATGGGCGCGTGCAAATCACCGTCACCTTCCGTCTCGGCACCGATCTGGACCAAGCACAGGTGCTGGTTCAAAACCGCGTCAATGCCACGATCTCGCGACTGCCAGAAGAGGTCCGCCGACTTGGCGTCGTCGTGAACAAGCGTTCGCCTGACCTCACCCTCGCCGCCCAGTTCTTCAGTCCAGACGGCTCCCGCGAAGTTGGCTATCTGAGCAACTACGTCACGCTTCAAATTCAAAACGAAATCGCGCGCATTCCTGGTGTCGCCGAGGCCTCTTCCCTGGGTGGGCTGGACTATTCCATGCGTGTGTGGCTAGATCCTGAAAAGGTCGCCGGCGTTCAACTGACCGCTGGCGATGTCGTGCGAGCTATTCGGGAGCAAAACGTCCAAGTAGCCGCCGGATCGCTCGGTCAACCACCCGCAGCAGAAGGCCTTGAGTTCCAATACACCCTCACCGCACCGGGTCGATTGAAGAAGGCAGAAGAGTTTGGCGACATCGTCCTCAAAACCGGCAAGGACGGTGATGTCGTCCGACTGAGCGATGTCGCACGCATCGAACTTGGCTCCCGCGACTATTCCAGCCGCACCTATATGGATGGATACAATGCCGTGTCTCTTCGCGTCTTCCAACTTCCTGGCAGCAACGCCATCCAAACAGCAGATGCCGTTTACAAGCGCCTTGCTGAACTCAAAGAACGCTTCCCTCCCGGCATCGACTACCGCATCAATTACGACACCACCAAATTTGTCCGCGCCTCGATCAAGTCCGTACTCTCCACACTCCTGGAGGCGGTAGTCCTGGTCGTCTTCGTCGTCATTCTCTTCCTGCAAACTTGGCGTGCCTCCATCATCCCGCTACTGGCCGTCCCCGTGTCATTGATCGGCACTCTGGCTGTCATGCACGTCTTTGGGTTTTCCTTGAACAACCTTTCACTCTTCGGCCTCGTCCTTGCCATCGGCATCGTCGTTGATGACGCCATCGTCGTCGTGGAAAATGTGGAGCGTAACATAGCCAAAGGTCTCCCCCCACGAGAGGCGGCCATCCAGGCCATGAAGGAAGTCAGTAGCGCCGTCATCGCCGTCGCTCTCGTCTTGTGCGCTGTCTTTGTGCCGACCGCCTTCATCAGCGGCATTACCGGCCAATTTTACAAGCAGTTCGCCCTCACCATCGCCGTATCCACAGTGATCTCGGCCTTCAACTCATTGACACTCAGTCCGGCGTTGTGCGCCATCTTGCTCCAGCCACATGGTGCAAAATCGGATTGGTTGACGCGACTCATCAACCTGCTTTTCGGATGGTTTTTCCGGCTCTTCAACAAAGTCTTCCAGTTCGGATCCAGCCTGTACGCAGGCTTCGTGAGCAGACTCATTCGCTTGGCCTTCCTGGTGCTCATCGGTTATGGCGGATTACTTTTCCTCACCCAGAAAGTCTTCAATACCGTGCCCGGCGGATACATCCCCGCGCAGGACATGGGCTACGCCATCGTCCTTGTGCAACTCCCGGACAGCGCTGCCTTCGAGCGCACCGATGCGGTCGTGCGGAAGATGGACGCCATGGCGCGGGAGATTCCCGGGATCGAGCACACCTTCGCTATCTCCGGCTACTCCTCCATTTTGCAGGCCAATCAGCCCAACGTCGGCGCAGCCTTTCTCGTGTTCGACGATTTCGCTAAACGCACCGATCCATCGGTCAAAGGGGATCGATTGTTCGCAACCATTCGGCAAAAATTCTCCACCATTCAGGAAGGGCGTGTGCTGGTCCTACCGCCACCGCCACTTCGCGGTCTCGGCAATGCAGGCGGCTTTAAAATTCAGGTTCAAGACCTCAACAATGCAGGCCTTGATGCGCTCGAAGCCGGAACCAAAAAACTTCTCACTGCCGCGCAGAACGAGCCTGGACTGATTTCACTCGTTACCGGCTTCCGAGCCCGCACGCCACAGTTCAAACTGGAAATCAACCGCGCCCAGGCAAAGACGATGGGAGTTTCCCTGGCGGACCTGAACGAGGCCCTGCAGGTGTATCTGGGTTCGGTCTATGTCAACGACTTCAATCTCTTTGGCCGCACCTATCAGGTCACAGCCCAAGCAGAGCCTAGCTTTCGCAAGGATCCCAGCGACGTCACACGCATCAAAATACGCAATCAAGCAGGCGAAATGGTACCACTCGGGGCGCTGGTCAAGGTCGTCAAAACCGGCGGGGCAGATCGGGTTCAACGCTACAACCTCTATTACTCCGCAGACATCAATGGCAACACTCTACCCGGCATCAGTTCGGGGCAGATGATCGAAAAAGTCGAGCGACTCGCCAAGGACCATCTACCCAGCGGTTTCGCCATTGAGTGGACTGACCTCACCTATCAACAGATCTTGGCAGGAGACACGCTCATCTATGTCTTCCCGCTCTGCGTCATCTTCGTCTTCCTCGTTCTTGCTGCGCAGTATGAGAGCTGGAGCATGCCCATGGCCATCATCCTCATCGTTCCCATGTGTCTGCTCTCAGCCATCGGAGGCGTCTGGTTGAGGGGTATGGACAACAACATCTTCACCCAAATCGGCCTCGTTGTGCTCGTCGGACTAGCCGCCAAAAACGCCATCCTCATCGTCGAGTTCGCCAAGCAACTCCAGGACAGCGGCATGGATCGCACAAAAGCCGCCGTCGAAGCTTGCCGCCTGCGTTTGCGTCCGATTTTGATGACTAGCTTCGCTTTCATCCTCGGCGTGCTACCGCTGGTTTTAGCCACTGGTGCAGGGGCAGAAATGCGCCAAGCACTTGGCACCGCAGTGTTCTTCGGCATGATCGGTGTCACCATCTTTGGTCTCCTTTTCACTCCCGTCTTTTATGTCATCCTGCGCGCCATTGTTGAGCGGCGCGAACGCCACCACAAAGTCTCCCCCAACGCCCACCCTTGATGCAGCCCATTCATCCTCTCCTGCTCCTTGCCTTCGTGGCATCCAGTTGCACCGTCGGGCCCAGCTTCACCGAGCCGCAGCCCAAAATGCCCGCAGACTATGCGTCGCAATCCAGTTCCACACGTTCTAGGGGCACCGACGCAACCTGGTGGAGGAAGCTGAATGACAGCACCCTCAATCATTTGGTGACGGAGGCGGTGGGGCAAAACAAGGATCTGGCCGCCGCAAAGTCTCGACTCCTAGAAGCCCGCGCTCTTTGGCGCGAAGCTCGATTTGACTACGCACCGACCGTCACTGCCAGTGCCAGCTATGACAACACGCTCAATGGAGCCACCACATTCGGAGCCGGAACGCGCGGACGCAGTTTTGAGCTCTATCGCGCAGGCTTTGATGCGGATTGGGAATTGGATCTCTTTGGGCGCGTACGGAATTCCGTCAAAGCAGCGAAGGCAACCAGTGCTGCGGCGGAAGATAGCCTGCAAGACCTACTGATCAGCCTTCAAGCAGAGGTGGCGATCAACTACCTTGAGCTTCGTGGAGCACAGGCGCAGCTATCCGTTGCACGCGAGAACGCCGTCAATCAGGCGGAGGCCATGCGCATTGCGAAGGCATCCCTCGAAGGCGGGCGCGGCACGCAGTTGGATGTCGCACGCGCTGATGCCTTGTGGAATGCGACTCAGGCACAGATACCGTCCTATGAAGAGAGTGTTGCCAAGTCGATCCACCGCATCGCCGTCCTCTGCGGTCGCAATCCATCTGAGTTGCGAGCCCAACTCCAGAAAATTGCACGCCAACCCGCAGTGCCATCCAGCGTCAACATCGTTAAGCCCGATGAACTTCTTCGCCAACGCCCAGACATACGCATCGCCGAGCATCAACTCGCTGCCGCAACTGCCCGTGTCGGCATCGCCGTCGCAGATCTTTTTCCGCGGGTCACCTTTGGAGGTCGCCTCGATTTAGAGGGACAGACGCTTGCCAGCCTCAGCCAATACGGATCAAACGCCTACTCCTTTGGGCCTCATGTCAGCTGGGCCTTCCTCAATCTCGGTCGCGTGAGAAAGCAGATCGAGGCCGCCGGCCATCGGGCCGATGCCGCTCTGTCGAACTATGAGCAAGTCGTCCTCCTCGCACTGGAAGAGGCTGAAAACGCACTCAGCTCCTACGACCATGAACGCGTGCGACTCAAGCATCTCGAAGCCTCCGCCAGCAGCGCGCGTGAAGCGGCCACACTCGCCCGACAACGCTACCAAGACGGCGTCGCCGATTTCCTTGCCGTCCTCGATGCAGAGCGCGTCGCCCTTTCCGCACAGAACGACATCGTCCTTAGTCGAACCCGCGCCGCCGCCGCCTGGGTGCGCATTTACAAGGCAATGGGTGGCGGTTAAGCCGAACCCCACAAAGCCGCAGTCTGCGATGAGCGGCAGCGCTTGGAGGATCGTTGGGCAATACGGGGAGCGCGGCTTAATTTGGAGCGCCTATAATCACCGCTTCGATGCGATAGCCATCGGGATCAATGGCGAAGCAGGCAAAGTAGGCTGAGCCGTATTCTGGATGCAGCCCAGCGCCACCATTGTCTGTGCCGCCGTGAGCGAGCGCTGCCTCGTGAAAGCGCAGGACAGACTCTCGTGAAGGTGCTGCGAAGGCGACATGAAAGCCATCACCCGGCACATTGGGATTCGCGGGCCGGAGTTTGAGCGCAAAAATATCTTCCCCCTGGTTCACTCCATAGCCGATGAAACTCTGGTCTTCCCAAACGCGCCGAAAGCCGATTGTAGCAAGCACTGCGTCATAGAACGTAGCAGCGCGATCAAGATCAGTGACAGCAAAGGAGAGATGGTGCAGCATATTCATTCGGTGGAATTGAGCATCGCCAGCATTTCAAAATCAACCTGATGCTCCTGGTTCTCCACATTGGATCTCATCACTTCCAAGCCCGCAACGAATGAATCGCTCACAGTGCGCAGATCAAGCACCCGGTGATAGTGCATGTAGATGATGGCCTCACGAAGCAGGAAGAACTGCTTCAGTTGCACAGGATTTAGCACCTTTGCGGAACCCGTTATGGCGTAACCTCGCCAAAAGGGCCTCCAGAACGCGGTAATGCGGTCATTCAGCCCCGCGTCAGCGAACCCATTGAGGACTTTACAGTAGATCGAGTCGTATATCACGGTGACCAGATCCTGTACGAAGTGCCCCTGCTCGCAGTTGTCGAAATCAAATATCCAGAGATCTTGGCCATCCAGAAAGCAATTGCCCAAGCTGAAGTCGCCATGGATGAGCGCGTAGTCCTCGGAGCAGACTGGAAGTTGGCGAAGCTGCCGAATCAAGTCATCCACGCTATCACAAAAGCGCCGAGTGAGCAACGTTCCCAATTGCGCCCGATCCTCCTGGAGGAGGCGCGATTCATACCAATGCGGCCTAGACGAGGCAAGGCGTGGCACAGCGTTAGCTGAGGTCGCTGCGTGCAGTTGGCCCAGCAAGCGACCAAGTTTCTCATACAGTTCATCACCAAGGTCCTGCTGCGTGATGGGATTGCCAGGCACATGCCCGAAACACGCAGCAATGTAGTGCTTCCCATCCAAGTCGAGCGCTACACATGCCGCGCCGTCCTTTGCCGGGATTGGCTGACACGCCCTGATCCGGTGGCTGACCAAGAGATTAATCCATGCCAGTTCTGCCTCGATCTGTTGTTTGGTTCGATGCCTCCCTTGTGAGATTCGAAGGATGGCCTCCTTACCCTGATGATGGCACGCATAGACATGGTTCTGACTGTATCGCAGGAATCGCATATCCTGCACCTGCAAGCCATAGGGCCTGATGAGCGCGCCCAGGATGTCTTGTCGGAGGCGGGTTTCTGTGATCGGAATCATGCCAGGATAAGGGGCCAAGTTTGAATGGCGACCCATCCTACACGAACCGCATGTCTTTCAACTTGCGGTTTAATCTTGCAAACCCCTCCCCCTCTCCGATCGCCTCCAACACAGCCTCTGAAGTCGATGAGCTATCCATACGCGGAGGGCATCGCACCTTGACCAGAAGCTACTCGCGACTGAGCAGGTAATATCGCACTTGCGTCGCACTGGTGGGATCAGGCACAGTGATCAACACAGCGTGGTAGGGCCTCGGGAGCGTAACTTCACCAGGTGCCCCCTTGAAGACGTACTCCAGTCGAATACTGCCATCGACCGAATTCCGAATTGCCATGTTTGAAAGCAAACCTTCTGGGATTGCCTCACTAAGGCGAGCTTTGTCTTTGAGTCCTGCCAAAAGGTTTTTCGTTTCAAGCTGGCTGAGGAGCGCAGTGAGCACCGGGCGATCCCGCTTGATGGCGGTCTGACTCAATTCGTGAGTTTTAAAAACGGGGCGATCCGGTGTCGCTGCCGACGCCTTGACGATTTCATCGGCAGTCGCTTCGAGCAAGATGAGGTCAATTTTGGGTGCGGGTGGCGGGGATTTGGAAGCCGCTTGGTTTGAACCTTTTTCCGCCCCCGTTGCCGATTTGAGCACAACCGCCACATTAGCGGCTAGGGCGCGCGTGACCTTCTCAGGCCAGTTACCTTGAATCACCGCCCGACCACCCGTGATCTCCCCGGTGATCATTGGAGCGGCGTAGAGCTTGCGGTCGATGACAATCGCGAGCTTTCGACCCTTGGCCTCGCGCGTGAGCTCGGCCAAGCGCCGCCCACCGGATTCG
>CAZCAL010000197.1:0-4688 GCA_964496625.1 uncultured Verrucomicrobiaceae bacterium
ATGGCCGGCAGATCGCGTGCGGCATTCTGGTCAATGCCGCGGGCCCGCAGGCGGTCAAGGTTCCGAGTCTTCACCACCTGCTGCGTGAAGGCTCCACCAAAATCACGCAAGTCGTCTGCCATGATCAGCAGCACATTGAGGCGTTCTGCAAACGATGTATTGAAGATGCCAAGGGCAAGAACCAGTGATAAAATGAGCTTCATAGTCATCGCGTCCATCGCTGATACGGTGAAGAAAAGTGGAACGGAATTTTGTTCTCGGTATGCGTGTGAGTCGAAACAAAATCAACGGTTTTCGCACTCGCAGGAATGACGATCTCCGCTGTGAGTGTGTTAGCGCCATTCGCCATCAAAGGCACCACATCCCAGTGATCGTATTCCGCAGCATAGGTGTAGGGTGGGTGTCGATCAGCACACCAAGAGAGGCTGTTCGTTTGCGGCACATTACCCTTTGGAAAGGTCACCGTGACGGCAATCTTGCTACCCACCAAAGAAAACGAGATCTGCGGGCCCGACGGCAGCGAGCGATCCCCAAAGAAGTGATGCCGCGCCAACGCAGCGAGGTTTTCATTCGCCTCAGGCTGACTAGGCGTTTGCAGCGTGAATCCGCTCGATTTCGGACCGCCATGCTGTCCACCCGGAAGAATGTAGAGCGGAAAGTCTGGATGCTTTTCGCCGAGTTGTCGCAAAGCAGGGCAGACGTTGTCATTGGTGCCGACATGATAAAAAAACTCTAGCCCACGATGGCGCACCGCATCCAGATGCGAAGCCATCCGGCAGGCATCCCACGCAGCATCGTTCATTTGCGTGATTTCCTGCGATGACCAACCCGCTGCGACAGCTTCACTGAGCGTGATCGATTGATCGCTGCGCCTCTCATCGCGCTCCAGCAACGCTTGGCGAGCCGTTCCCGGCAAACCTTCGGGCAAGTGATTGAGAAAGGAGACGTTCATCGCAGTCTCATCCTGAAGCGCACTGCCCCGCACGTAAGCTCCTCCTGGATTTCCCAACATGGGTGCCACCACCGGCAGGATCGCCGTAAAGCGATCATCCCAAATGCCGCATATCGCCGCGCCGACGCCCCGCTTCGAACCACCCGTGGCAAGAGCTTTGCTCACCTTGAAGACGCTACTTTCCGCCACGGCGGCAGTCAGAGCCCGCATATCGCTCATGCCCCAGATCCAGGCGGGAGTGTAGCGTGCGTTTTTATCTCGTAGTAAATGCTCTTTCATCCCCAGATGGAGCGATCCCTTTGGCTCCATCGCGTCAATCGTGCTCATCCCGATCATCACGATGCCGACACCATGTTTCGTCAGAAGCTCTAACATCGCCCCATTCGGCAGGGCGGGTTTCACGGCCAGCCCTTGATTGGCGATGATGATATTCGTACAAAGATTCGTCGTATCAGGGGCGCACATCGTCACTGGCAGGCGAACCTTTTGGCCGGGCCACCACTCGCATACCGTGATTTCCACCAGCTTTTGCTTGATTCCCTTCAGCTTGGCGACGGGTTGCCAGTCCTGGATGACCGTGGTCTCCAGAGTGCTGACATCACGAATGGCAGGCAGATCAAAAGCAGCAGGCTGGATCTCTGCAAACACCGCTCTCACGAGCAGTATCGGCGCGATGAAGTGTAGTAGTCTCATACTCGATTAGTGGGCTGGCTTTGGAACAGACGCATCGTCACCCGGCGTCCACCAAGCATCCAGTTGGCGGCGCAATTTCGCCACATCCACAGCATGCTCTGCGCCTGACGCCAAGTTCAGCTTCTCTTCGGGATCCGCTACGACGTCAAACAGGGCTGGCTCTGACAGGTAACCGCCCCAAGCCGACTTGCCTTGCTGCACAGTCGGCACGATGAGCTTTAACCGGCCAGAGCGCACCCATTGATAAGCGATGTCCTGGGATGGTTGCCCGAGATGACTAGCATCTCCGGGATAGATCTCTCCAAACACAGGCTGATCCTCCAATGGAGCCTCACCGATGGCGGCAGACCAAAGACTGCGACCCACCAGATTTGGAATCGCCCCAGGCTGCCCGATGGCACTTAAAACGGTTGGAAGGAGATCAACACTATTGACCAGCTGCTCATGCGTCTCCGCTTTTGTATGACCGTCCCAACGCAGCAGAATGGGCGTGCGCAGACCATCCTCGAAGGGCGAATACTTACTCTCATCGGTGTGCGCGAATTCTTGTGGGCGATTCTTTTCGCGTTCATTCCCAGGCGTCCATCCATTGTCCACGATGAAGACAAACAGTGTGTTCTTGGCCAGGCCACGCTTCTCAACCATCTCGATCAACTGGCCCACGGTGGCATCGAATTGACTGACGGAAGCCAGATACGGAAGGCGGTTCTCCGCAACGCCACGTCCGTTGTAGAGATCAAAGAATCTTTGTGGGGAGTCGTGTGGTTGATGCGGCAGATAGGGTGCATACCAGAGGAAAAACGGCGCACTCTTGTCATGGCGGTCGAGAAAATCCGCGATTGGCTGCATGGTCTCGCGACCAATGGCCAAGCCGTGATCTCCATTGCCATGCGCTGCCTTTGATCCATCCTTGAGTGTGCGTGTGACGCCGTTGTACTTCAGTTGGGGAGCAGCTTTGAAGACGGTCATTCCTTCGTCAAAACCAGCGTTGGAAAAGTGACCTTCCCAGAACTTCCCCGTCTGAAAAGATCGGAACCCCAGGGTTCCCAGGGTGCGCGGCAGGGTCGGCTGATTGCGGATGAGATCAAAGGCAACGCTCCGAGTCTTTTCATACTCCGCCGCCGACGTCATCCGATTGAATCCACTGTTCCCTGGCGGCGGATGATTGTAATGGAGTCCGCTCTGATGCGGGTAGCGCCCGGTCAACAGCACACCCAATGAAGGACTGCAAAGACTCGTCGGCACATACCCATTTACAAATCGCGCCGACTGGGAGGCGAGCCTGTCAATGTTTGGAGTCAACGCATCCTTGCTCCCCATGAAGCCAAAGTCCCGATATGTTTGGTCATCCGAGATGATATAAACAATATTCGGCATCTCTGCCCGAATGGCGGAGGCGGAGAGAAGCGCAAAAACAAGAACGAGTCGGGCCATGGACATCACTCTTGAACCAACCCTCGACCCCAGTTCTATCCACGGTTTTTGCCAGCGGTAAAAAAGCCCTGCTGCTTCAACCAGAAGAGCAAATCCCCGAACCAAGGGTGCTCAGTCCCGATCAAACCCGTGCCGTGATCTCCGTGTTGATAAAGGTGAAATTCATGAGGCACACCATACTTCTGCAATGCTGCCTCATAGAGTTGTGCATGCTCGACCGGGACCATCTTATCTTCACATGTATGCCATAGGAAGCAGGGAGGCAGGCCCGGATGGACCTGGAACTCGCTGGACGTCTTTCGCACAAGCTCTTCGCTGGGAGCCTCGCCAATCAACATTTTGCGCGATGTCGCGTGTGGCTTGGTGATCATGCTGATGACGGGGTAGCAGAGAATTGCCAAATCGGGGCGTGCACTGACGGTGACTTCGCGCCCATCGATCTCCCCATCTTCCGGCCGGTCAATCAGCGTCGAAACCAAGTGCCCACCTGCGGAAGATCCCATCGCACCAATTCGATGCGGGTCGATCTTCCACCGATCTGCACCACTGCGAATCTGCCGCATTGCTTCGACTGCATCTTGGAGTTGCGCAGGATAGCGATAGCCCGCACTACCAAGTCGGTATCGAAGCACAAACACGGTCACTCCTTCGGCATTAAGCCAAAGCGCAAAGGGCTCAGCCTGCCCCTCATAGATGCCGGAATAACTACCCCCAGGGATCAACAGCATCGCCGCTCCATTGCCCTTTTCTGGGAGGTATGGAGTCAGAGTCGGCACATCTTTCGGTGAAGCACCAAGAGCACCGGGCGCTCCATTTGGCCATAATGGAATCAACGGCTCAGCGCCGGATAATAGACAGGTGCCAATGAGCCAGACAAGGACTGGTAGTTTCATTTGAAGCATAAAAATGTCGAATCTATTTAGCCGCAGACGCACTCACTCAGGTGCCACAGAAAGTCTGCCGCACCACCTCGTGCGGCAACGGTGCTCGCTGAAGATCCTCCGTGTCAGACGTTTCTTCGAAGGGATGCGCCAAGGCATCGACCAGCCGATGAAACGCAGCAAAGTCACCTTGCAAGCCTTCTTGAATCGCTGCTTCGATGCGGTGATTTCTGGGGATCACGACAGGATTTGCCGCAGCCATGGCCACCGTATCCGGCTTTGCACCAATGCATTGCCTCCAGCTTCCAAGCCATGCTTCGAAAACGGAGCGAGACGAAAACAGCGCAGCAAGAGGCTCCAGGGCACCACCCGCCGCATAGCGGGTCAACTGCCTGAAGAACAAGGTGAAATCCACCTCCTCATCAGCCAGCAGATTCAGAGTTAGTTGGATACATTCCGCGTTCGCCCCCTGTCCTTGGCCTAAGCCAAGCTTCGCCGCGAACGCTGATCGATAGTGCTTTTGAAACTGCTCTGCAAACGTGCCCAATGCTTCTTCGGCCAGAGCCAACGCAGCGTCCCTCGTATCTGCCAAAATGGGTAGCAAGGTCTCGGCGAATCGATTCAGGTTCCACTGCCCTATGGAAGGCTGATTGCCCCAAGCGTAGCGCGCATTTTGATCAATGGCACTGAACACACAGTGTGGATGAAACGTGTCCATGAAAGCACAC
>CAZCAL010000197.1:4698-8162 GCA_964496625.1 uncultured Verrucomicrobiaceae bacterium
TCGCCTGAGACAGACGTATTGTCCGTGTTCATCACGCCATGGATGAAACCAAACGACATCCATTTCGCGATCAGGCCCGCCTGTGCAGCGATCACGGAATTCAATAGCGCCAAGATTGGGTTCGCAGCGTTCGCAGTATCTGGGTAGTGACGCTGAATCGCATAGTCCGCCAAAATTCGTAACCCCTCCGTATCTTGCCGCGCATAGAAATACTGAAAGGTTCCTACCCGAATGTGACTGGCTGCTACGCGAGTAAACACCGCCCCAGGCAGCAGCACTTCGCGCCGCACGTTTTCGCCAGTGGTAACTGCCGCCAGCGCTCGGGTGCTTGGCACACCGAGGGCAAACATCGCCTCGCTAACGATGTACTCCCGCAGCACCGGCCCCAGAGCAGCCTTACCATCACCACCTCGTGAGAAGCGCGTTCGTCCAGAGCCCTTCAATTGAATATCACGACGCACCCCATGGCAATCCACCACCTCGCCCAGCAGGATGGCCCGTCCATCCCCCAACTGAGGCACCCAGCCTCCGAACTGGTGACCCGCATACGCCAAGGCAATCGGCTCGGCCCCTGCGGGCACTCGATTGCCAGAAAAGATGGCCGCACCCTCCGGCGAATCGAACACCGCAGGATCAAGTCCCAATTCTTTGGCCAGCGGCTTGTTGCCACGAATCAATTTCGGCTCTGGCACAGAGGCAGGCAGCTGATGCGCATAGAAGCGATCAGGAAGTCGGAAATAGCTATTATCAAAGGGAATGGTCAATGGCAGCACGTCAGTGGGTAACGTTTCACTCATGCCATCAGGTGCGCAAACGACTGGCGGAACTTCGCCAACTTTGGTTCGATGGCACCTTCACAGTAAGGCTTACCTTCATTGCGCCGGTAGTAGTCCTGATGTTCGGGCTCGGCAGGAAAGAATACTGAAAACGGCTGCACCTCTGTCACGACTGGTTTGTCGAGCACCCCACTCAACTCCGAAAGCAGATCTTCCGCGACGTTCTTTTCATCGTCATCCCGATAAAAAATGATGCTGCGATACTGCGTGCCTTTATCAGCGCCCTGCTGATTGAGCGTGGTTGGATTGTGGGTCCCAAGATGAACGCGAAGAATGTCCTCAAAACTGACCACTTCAGGATCGTAAATGACTTGGATGACCTCAGCGTGCCCAGTTCGCCCGCTGCAAACTTCCCGATACGTCGGATTGTGAACGTCTCCACCGCTGTAGCCGCTCTCGACTTTGGAGACGCCTTTCAACTGCTGAAAAATGGCCTCGGTGCACCAAAAGCAACCACCCCCGAAAGTCGCCTTCCTCTCACGGTTTTCCACCTTCTCCAAAGCCACCGCATTGATGCAGTAGCGGAGCTTGCTAGGTTCCGGCCCGTCAGGAAAGACGTGTCCCAAATGGGCATCGCAAACATTGCAGCGAGTCTCAATTCGACTGCGTTCACGACTTTCATCTTTGAAGTAGGAGACAACGTTGTCTTGGATCGGCTGAGTGAATGACGGCCATCCAGTGCCACTATCAAACTTTTCTCCTGAATCAAAAAGCAAGGTCCCGCAGCAGACGCACTTGTATAACCCAGGCTCAAAGAGTTCGCACATCTCCGAGCTAAAGGGACGCTCAGTGCCATGCTCGCGGGTCACATGATACTGTTCCTGTGTCAGAAGCGCCTGCCACTCTTCGTCGGTCTTTCGGACCTCGCGGTCAGGTTCGGGATTTCCAGTTGCGGCAAATTTTAGTACGTCGATCCAGCGTAGCATTGAGATGGATGGGATAAAGGTTCGGCCGCACCCTTCGATGGTCCGCCGCTAAAATCCAGTACGGGTCGTGACCTCCCCGTTTTTGGAGGTCAATTCAATCCAGTCAATCTGAAGAGGCTGCTCCTGCATGGGCAAATACAACCTAACGATGCCCAGCGGCCCAATGGCGGGAATTTGCACCGTGACCTCCTCCCAATCGTTGCTCTTCACCGCAAACGACACCCTCTGCGTCTCCTTTTCCGCGCTATTCGCCAGCCAATCAAAGTGAGAGGGTCCTGGCTTCGCCTTGATCCGAAACCTCGCAACGCTGGGACCGGTGTGTTTCCCGGCGGCCAAGCCGAGGAAGCACGAGTCGCCAATATTTGTGAGAGTGAGGATGCCGTCCTTCACGGCCGCCTTGCAATCCCGTGCCCGCCAGCCTTGAAGAGCAGGATCACCCTCGTCCTTTGCCTTGGCCGTCGCTTTGCCTTTCCCTTTTGTAGGCGACTTGTGCTTATCTTTGTTTGACTGAACCCCCTCAAGCTCTGGATGATACTTCGCAGGGTCAAACGATGGATTCGGAATAGGGACGACGGCATGGGTCTCTTCGAGGAACTTTGTTATCTGCCCATCTAGTTCAGCAACAAGATCAGGATGCTGCGCCGCAATGTTCGATTTCTCACTGAGATCATCCTTCAGGTTGAAGAGCAAATAGCGATGCGCGCCCCTGTCACCACCGTAGAAAATACGAATCAGCTTCCAGTCTCCACGATGCGCCGAGACGGCTGGCGGCAGCCAATCTGGAACACCGGGACTGTGAGGGAAGTATTGAAAGACTGTCTTACCAGCCAATGCATCGCCCTTCAGCGCAGAGATGATGCTGGCCCCGTCAAAGATTTGCCCATCCACCGCCTTCAAGTCCAGACCTTCAAGAAGTGTAGGGAAAAAGTCCTCGCTCTGCACGATGGCGTCGCTGCGAGTATCTGATGTGGTCATTCCGGGCCAAGCGATCACACAAGGCACGCGTGTGCCACCTTCGAACATACAGGCTTTGCCACCACGTAGCGGGGCATTGCTCGTTGGTGTGGTGCCATCCACTTCGTTGTACATGTTGCCGCCATTGTCAGCAGTGAAGATGATGATTGTATGATCAGCAATTTTGAGTCGGTCCAATGTGTCCATCAATGTGCCGATGGCGTCGTCCATGCTCTCCACCATCGCCGCATAAGTGGGACTGCGTTGTGGGTCTTTCGGGTCAACCGTGGCACGATATTTTTCGATGAGGGCCTTCTTCGCATCAAAAGGTGCATGCACGCTGAACATCCAGTAATTCAGATAAAACGGGCCATCCTTATGCTTCTCGATGAAGGCCACAGCCTCCTTTGCCATGCGATCTTCAATGTGCTGATCAGGTTCCCCAGGATCTGCATCAAAGTCGTTAAACTTCCACGGTGCCACATAGCTACCCGCTGGCCCAGGACCGGGCCAGTGCGGAACATCCACATCAAAGCCCTGCTGCAATGGCGAGTATGGCTCAGGCCCCAAGTGCCACTTCCCGAAGTGTCCCGTCGCGTAGCCTGCTGCCTTCAACGTCTTCGCCAAGGTCGGATAGTTTGTCTTCAAACGCGTGGGCGGCGTCGGCTGGATCGCTTTTTGGTCAGGTGGTGCCTTTGTCCCTTTCGTCGCCTGCACGATTACCTGCGGCATGTGACAATTCGGCGTC
>CAZCAL010000198.1:0-4941 GCA_964496625.1 uncultured Verrucomicrobiaceae bacterium
GGTCACAAAAATCACCCGTCCGCCACGACCACCCACTGTCCACTTGCCCGCCCCTTCGGCCCCAGGGAAAGCAGTGAGAGCCTGCCCAAACACACCCTCGCCAAAGCTCAACAAGAGAGCCCCAGCAAGAAGGAACGGCAATTTCGCCCACAGATGCCCCAAAAGCTTGATCATCACAAAGACCGACAGCCTAGCGAAGGCAGACGTTCAAGGCGATGAAAAATGCAGGGTTGCACCGCACCATCCACAGCGCGAACCTCTGCCCTCATGAAGATTTGGGACCTGCACTGCCACCTCTCCGGAGTCGCCGGACTGACGCCGGAAGAACGCTTGGGCAATCTGCTCCGCTACGCAGACCGCGTGGGCATTGAGCGGCTCTGCATCTACATGGGCATAAAGTGGGCACAAGACCCATCGCCAGATGATCTCGTCCAGCACAACGACGAAGTACTGCGCGCACTCGCCAAATATCCAGATCGTGCTTTTGGTTTTGTCTATCTCAGCGCCAAACACGTCGAGCACAGCCTCAGTGAACTGGAGCGCTGCGTCGCGAAGGGCCCGATGGTGGGAGTGAAGCTCTGGGTAGCAAAGCGCTGCGATGATCCACAGATTGACCCGATCATCCAGCGCGCCGCAGAACTAAAGGCCGTCATCTTTCAACACACCTGGTTCAAAACCAACGGCAACTACGCTGGGGAATCCACCCCCGATGACTTTGCTGCCATGGCGAGACGTTTCCCAAAGGTCCCAATGATTTGCGGCCACACTGGCGGCAATTGGGAACTCGGCATCCGCGCCGTAGAACCGCTGAAAAACGTGTGGATCGATCTCGCAGGCAGCGATCCCACCGCTGGCATGACCGAGATGGCCGTGCGCGAACTCGGGGCTGACCGCATCATCTACGGCAGTGATGGTGGTGGCCGCAGCTTCGCCAGCCAACTGGCCAAGGTGCATGGCGCAGAGATCAGTGACGCCGATAAGCAGAAGATCTTTTGCGATAACCTGCGCGGCCTCATGCAACCCATCCTCAAGGACAAAGGAATCAAAGCCTGAACCATCTGATCCAAAGCGTATGAATCCACCACTGGGACGCCGCCAATTTATCCACGCCACCTTGGGCACAGCCATCGCCGCACAAGCCGCCCCAACGCCTCCTAAGGCCCCGGCGCGAAAACCCCAGCCGCACATCATCGATGTGAATGTCCACCTCTCACAGTGGCCCTTCCGTCGGTTACCAGATGATGCACCGGAGAAGCTCGCCAAGCGACTCCGGCAAAACGGTGTTCTTCAGGCCTGGGCAGGCAGTTTTGACGGTATCCTTCATCGCGATTTTGCCGCAGTGAACCAACGCCTGACCGCCGAATGCAAGCAGCACGGTCCAGACCTGTTTCTGCCCGTTGGCACCCTCAATCCCACCCAGCCTGGCTGGCAGGATGATCTCCAGCGCTGCATCGATCAGCATGGCATGAAGGTCATCCGTCTTTACCCAAACTACCACAGCTACACCCTCGCTGATCCAGCTTTTGGCAGGCTACTCAGCCTCGCCACCGCCAAGAATCTTGTGGTGCAAATCGTCGCTCAACTTGAAGACGCCCGTACTCAGCATCCACAGGTCCAGGTCAGCCCTGTCGATTTCAAACCACTGCCAGCTCTGCTAAAAGACCAGCCCGAACATCGTGTAATGATCCTGAATGCCAATCGTGCGATGACGATGACGGCGCTAGCGGGTAGCAACGTATGGATCGATATCGCCATGCTGGAAGGCGTCGCGGGCATCGAAAACCTCCTCACCGACTGGCCCGCCAATCGCCTCGTCTTCGGTTCCCATTCCCCCTTCTTTTATTGGGAGGCCGCTCGGCTCAAGGTCCAGGAATCCGAGTTAGACGAAGCAAAAACCCGCGTCATTCTGCATGGCAATGCCAGGGCCATGATTGGGATGGTTTGATTCCGCCAGAGCGCTTCGCAGTTGCTGAGTTCACTCTTTTGTAATATTGTTCATGTGAACACCTATGTTCACCGAACTGCACGCACGCTCAGCCTTTAGCTTCCACCGCGGAGCCTCTTCCCCAGAGGCATTGATGCGGCGTGCGGCGACGCTTTGCCTGCCTGCCCTGGCAGTGACAGATCGTGACGGTGTCTATGGCAGTGCCCGCGCCCATGCCGAGGCGCGAGACCTCGGGCTGCGTGCCATTGTTGGCGCCGAAGTCACCCTGGAGGATGGGGCTGTATTGCCTCTACTAGTGCGCAACTGCAGCGGTTACCAAAACCTCTGCCGCATGCTCACCACCGCCAAACTGCGTGCGGCTAAAAACGAAAGCCGCGTCACCTGGGCAGAACTCGCAAACCACGCAGACGGCCTTTTTTGCCTCACTGGCGATGAAGAAGGCCCGATCCGCCGAGCCCTCGCCAGCGGTGATAAAGCGGCTGCAGAAAGACATGCCCGCGATCTGCGGCAGATCTTTGGCAACGGTCGTATGGCCGTGGAATTGCAGCGCCATCGTGTGCGCGGGGAGAGCTGGCAAAACCGTGCCTTAGTGGATTTAGCAGACCACCTCCGCCTTCCGATCATCGCCAGCAATGGCACCTGCCACGCCGAAAGGAGTGGGCGCGAGATACTGGATGCCTTCACCTGTCTGCGCCTGCATACTCACCTGGATGAGGCGGGTAAACATCTGACCCGCAATGCCCAACGCCACCTGAAGAGCGCCAAAGAAATGTGCACACTGTTTGCCGATCTCCCGCAGGCAATCGTCAATACCCAGCGCATCGCAGCAGAGTTGGAATTCACTCTCACCGATCTCGGTTACAAATTCCCAGATCATCCCGTGCCGCCCGGCCACGACATGTCCTCTTTTTTGCGCGAACTCACCTACACCGGTGCCGCCAAACGCTATGACATGCCCCTGCGCGCAGAGGTCAGGGCGCAGCTCGATCATGAACTCGCTCTCATCACCAAGCTCGGATTCTCCGGCTACTTCCTCATCGTCTGGGACCTCATGCGCTGGGCCAAGGAAGAGCGTGGCATCTTTTGCCAAGGCCGTGGCAGTGCCGCCAATAGCGCCGTTTGCTACAGTCTCGGCATCACCAATGTCGATCCCGTCGGCAGCGGACTGCTCTTTGAGCGCTTCCTCAGCGAGGGCCGTAACTCCTGGCCAGACATCGATATCGACTTCCCCAGTGGCGAGCAAAGAGAAAGCGTCATCCAGCAGGTGTATGAGCGTTTTGCCCCACGCGGCGCAGCCATGACCGCCAACGTCATCACCTATCGTGGACGCAGCACCATGCGGGAGATGGGCAAAGTGCTGAACCTCCCCGAAGACATCCTCGGGCGCTTCAGCGATCTTTACGGCCACGGCGATTACCCGCACACCATCGAAATGCAGGACCAATTAAAAGGCGCAGGTCTGCCCATTGATCACCCACGCCTGCCAGCACTCCTCCGCCTCTGTCAAAGCGTCTATGGGCTCCCGCGCCATCTCGGGCAGCACAGCGGCGGCATGATCATTTGCAATCACGGGCTCGACTCCATTGTCCCTCTAGAGCCCGCCTCCATGCCTGGCCGCACCGTCGTGCAATGGGATAAGGATGACTGCGAAGACCTCGGCATCATCAAGGTCGATCTGCTCGGCCTCGGCATGTTGGCAGCCATTGAAAACACCCTCGCCCTCTGTGCCGCACGAGGCCGCCCCGTCGATCCCGCCCGTATCCCGAAGGATGATGCCGCCACCTACGAACTCATGCAGCGTGCCGATACCGTCGGCACCTTCCAGATCGAGAGCCGCGCCCAGATGGCCACCCTGCCCCGCATGAAGCCGCGCTGCTTTTATGACGTCGTCATTGAAGTCGCCATCATCCGCCCCGGACCCATCGTCGGGAAACTCGTCCACCCCTACCTCAACCGCCGTAACGGACGCGAACCCATCGACTACATCGACCCGTGTTTTGAGCCTGTCCTAGAGCGCACGCTCGGTGTCCCGCTATTCCAGGAGCAAGTCCTACGCATGGCCATGACCATCGCCGGATTCAATGGCAGCGAGGCTGAAGAACTCCGCCGCGCCATGAGCTTCCACCGCAACGAAGAACGCATGAGCCGCGTCATGGACAAGTTACGCGCCGCCATGGCCGCCCGTGGCGTGAAGGAGGTCACGCAGGAGCGCATCATCAAATCCATCCGCTCCTTCGCCCTCTATGGATTCCCAGAAAGCCACGCCATCAGCTTCGCCCTCATCAGCTATGCCAGTTGCTGGTTAAAGACCCATCGTCCCGCAGAATTTTACGCCGGACTCCTCAATGCCCAACCCATGGGATTTTACAGCCCCGCCACCCTCATTAAAGACGCCCGCCATCACCACATCCGCACCCGACCCGTCTGCGTCGTGCATTCAGCCATCGGATGCAGTGTCGAAGATGATCACACCCTGCGTCTCGGCCTCAATCAACTACGCGGCGTCGACCGCACGACGCTGGATCAGCTCATCACAGAGCGCCAACGCCAGCCCTGGAAAAACCTTGAAGACTTCCTCCTGCGCACCCAGCTCAACAAACACGAACGCCGCACCCTCGCCAAAAGCGGCGCATTGAAGGAGCTAACCACCCACCGTAGAGACGCCCTCTGGCAGGTCGAGGCTGAGCGCGACGCCGATGGACTCTTTGAATGGCAAGCCGCACGGGAGGGAGCAGTGAGTGATCAGCCCTCCCCCACGGAACGCCGACGACCCGTCGGCACTCCCCACCAAGCACTGAGCACCAAGCACGCAGCAGAGCGTGATCCGTCATCAGTCATCAGTGATCAGCCCTCCCCCATGGAACGCCGACGACCCGTCGGCACTCCCCACCAAGCACTAAGCACCAAGTACGCAGCAGAGCGTGATCCGTCATCCGTAATCAGTGATCAGCCCTCCCCCACGGAACGCCGACGACCCGTCGGCACTCCCCACCAAG
>CAZCAL010000198.1:5041-8109 GCA_964496625.1 uncultured Verrucomicrobiaceae bacterium
CACTAAGCACCAAGCACGCCGCCCCCCTCCACCCCATGTCCCCCGCAGAGCGCCTCCAGGCAGACTACGATGCCCTGCACCTCACCACAGGCCCGCACCCCATGGCCTATCTGCGGGACAGACTCCCCCACATCTGGCGTGCCAGCGATCTGCTTTGCGGCAAAAACGGACAAAGGCTCACCCTCGCTGGCCAAGTCATCTGCCGCCAACGCCCCAGCACCGCGAAAGGTCATCTCTTCATCAGCCTCGAAGATGAGACCGGCATCGCCAACGCCTTCGTCCCCTCCGCCACCTTTGAGGAATACCGCTTCATCATCACCCAAGAACCCTTCCTCCTCCTCCACGGCCATCTCCAACGCATCGACAACGTCACCTCACTCTACACAGAGCGCGTCGAACCCCTCAAATTCGAAACCGAACTCAATACCGTCTCGCATGATTTTCACTGAGGCGCACCACTCACTCTCACTCCCCCGCACGCAAAAACGCTTCCGCGTTGTTCTGTTTGTCACCCGCATTTTTCCATAGCAACACCACCCCAGCGATATAGGAAAGCAAGAGTCCCAAAAAGAACCACAGCCATGCGTTCCGCCCTGTGTTTTGTGCCCACAACGCACAAAACACACCAAACAGGAAAAGCGTCGGTGCAGTGTCACTGAGTTTCGCTATTTTCTGCTCCAGCGTTGACACCCCAGATTGGATGCCTACCACACGCGAATCCAGGCCGACCGTCCTCGACTCAATCGCAGAGATCCTCGACTCCAAACGTTGAACCTCAGGAGAAAGCTCGGCTTGTCCGTAGTTGGAAAATGGCGCGACGAACAGCAGGAACGCAGCAGTAAAACAGCTCTTCATAGTCATCAAATCCAGTTAATTTAATCTTGGAGCAGCTCAAAGCCGAGCGCATCACAGGCAGGCAGAATAGTCGGAAGGCAACAATCCGTAAAGATTCACTTTGAAAAGGCACCCAAAACCGCTAATAGATCCGCTCGCGACAAACAGAGCGATCAGGAGAGGTGGTAGAGTGGTCTATTGCGTCGGTCTTGAAAACCGAAGTTCCGCAAGGAACCGTGGGTTCGAATCCCACCCTCTCCGCCAGCAATCCGATCAGGCCACAAGTGTCCGCCAGCAGAGCGCCCGAAGATCATTGCCCTTTATCCATTTTTTGGCAGGCAAGGTGGCTGGATGGGGGACGTTTCCTTCTGCGCTATGAATCGTTTTCGTGTTTCTCTCCCCTGTTGTCTCTCAGCCATCGCCCTGGCACTTGCCCTTCCTCCCGTTATTTCTGCAGCTGATTCCAGCGCCGAGGGTAAGGGAAATGGGACGACGACACCGAATGTGGTGATCATTTTTATGGATGACATGGGCTATGCGGATGTCAGCTGTTTCGGCGCGCAGGGCTATCAGACGCCGAACATTGACAGCATCGCAGCCCAAGGGCGGAAATTCACGAATTTCCATGTGGCGCAGCCTGTGTGCTCCGCCTCTCGTTGCGCCTTGCTAACAGGCTGCTATCCGAATCGGATCGGCATTCATGGGGCGTTGAGCCCGAAGGCGACGCATGGGATCAGCTCCGCAGAAATGACGATTGCGGAGCTTTTGAAACAGAAGGACTACGCGACCTGTGCGGTGGGTAAGTGGCACCTCGGACACCTCTCACCTTTCCTCCCGGTTCGTCATGGCTTCGATGAATACTACGGCCTACCTTATTCCAATGACATGTGGCCAAACCACCCCGAGGCAAAGGCTGGAACCTATCCGCCGCTGCCGATGTTTGACGGCGATAAGATCGTCGATCCCGATGTTTCGCCCGCTGACCAGTGCAATCTGACACGCGACTATGCCAAACGCGCCGTCAGTTTTATTGAGCGCAGCAAGGACAAGCCCTTCTTTCTTTACCTGGCCAATTCAATGGTTCACGTCCCGCTCTATGTCAGTGATGACTTCAAAGGTAAGTCTGGGAAGGGACTGTTTGCTGATGTGATGATGGAGGTCGATTGGGGTGTCGGCCAAGTCCTGGATGCTCTAAAAAAGAACGGTCTTGAGGACAACACCTTGGTGATCTTCACCTCCGATAATGGCCCATGGCTTTCCTATGGGGAGCATTCGGGGTCCGCAGGGCCTCTGCGTGAGGGCAAAGGAACCTGTTGGGAAGGTGGCACGCGGGTGAGCTGTGCGATGCGCTGGCCGGGTCACATTCCTGCCGGAACGACGAGCGATGCGATGATGATGACCATCGACATCCTGCCCACGCTGGCGACCATCACTGGGGCAAAGCTGCCGGAACACAAGATCGATGGACTCAACGTGCTCCCACTGCTGACAGGGGGCGAAGAAGCCAAGAATCCCCACGACTTTTACGCCTTCTACTACGAAAACAATCAGCTCCAAGCCATCACGAGCGGTGACGGACGCTGGAAGCTGCAACTGCCTCATCGCTTTCGAACTTTGAATGGAAAGCCCGGCGGCAAGGACGGCATCCCCGCGAAGTATGAGCAACAAATGGTGGTGGCCCCAGAGCTCTACGACGTGTATGTCGACATCAGTGAATCCCGCAACCTGGCTGACCAGGAACCGACGATGGTGAAAAAGCTACAGGTCTATGCGGATCAAATTCGGGGTGAACTGGGCGACAGTCTCACCCCTGGCGCAAAAGGCTCTGGGGTTCGTGAACCGGGCCAAACCGAGGCGCAGCCACCAAGGCGGAAGGCGAAGAAGTAGTCACCTTACGACGGAAAGAAAAAGTCCGCCCACAGACCGACTTCGATCTGGGGGCGGACGCATAGTCCGGCAGGGTGTCCTGGTATTGATTTAGGCTGTCAGGACGGGTTCACGCATTGTCGAACCAACCACTGCCGGGGACATTTTTTGTTCTCCACTGATGGCAAGCGCCTTATTGATGGCTCGCGTCAGTGCCTCCAGCGAATAAGGCTTCAGCATGATATCAACTGGAGGGGTGCGTCCTTGGGACAGCACGATGAACTCATCTGGATCAAGGACGAAGCCGCTACAGACCACGACGGGCGTATTGTTCCCCTGTGCGCGCATCTGCTTGAAGGTATCGCGAC
>CAZCAL010000199.1:0-8058 GCA_964496625.1 uncultured Verrucomicrobiaceae bacterium
AGATGAGGTTGATCGTATCGTCGGCTTGGAACTGGGTGCCGACGACTACTTGCCCAAGACATTCTCTTCACGGGAGCTTCTGGCTCGATTGCGCTCGGTGCTTCGACGGTCCGGTTGGCTAACGGAGACAAATCCTTCCGCACCAACAAAAGAGATTATTGTTGGGAATCTTCGAGTCAACCCAGAGACCCACAGCGTGATCCTAGGCGACGAAGCGCTGCAACTTACTCCTGCAGAATTTGGGCTCCTTCTCTCATTGGCAAAGGCTCACGGCCGGGTTCGAACCCGGGAGCAGTTGATTGAAGAGGTCGCTGACCGTGAGTGGGATGTATTTGATCGTGCCATCGACATGCACATCTCCACCCTCCGTAAAAAGTTAGGAGACGATCCCAAAGATCCCCGCTTCATCAGAACCGTGCGTGGCTATGGCTACCAGCTCGTCACACCGCAACGCTAAACATTCATGGCGAGGCTAAAACTGACACTCTACAGCAAAATATTGCTCTGGTTCTTGGTGAACTTGGTCGTTTTGGCTTTGCTTGGCTTCGGCTTCATGCGGGCGCAGTTTAAGCTTAGCCTCGATTGGATGCTCTCAGGTCCTGGCGGTGAACGATTGGAGCAATTGGCAGAGACGCTCACCATGGATCTGCGCGATGCGCCTGAGTCGGAGTGGCCCCGGATATTGAAGAAGCACGAAGAAGCGATTGGTCTCGGGCTGGCATTGTTCGGCAGCGATGGCCTTCAAAAGCTTGGCCACACTCTCGTGGTGCCGACGGAGGCACTGCCGAGGCTGATCGACAAACGAAGCGCCTTCGACATGCCGCCTCAGCAAACCCCGAGGCAAAAAGGAAGGGACGCCCGCCCGCCACGCGACACCCCACCTAAACCCCGCTTCATGCTACGCACCGCGGGCCCGACCTCCTACTGGGCGGGCATTCATCTCACGCTAGCTTATGGAGACGGACCAGCGCGACGACCACTGACGCTGGTCGTTGTTTCGGATTCAATCACCGGGCGAGGCTTCTTCTTTGATGCTTGGCCATGGGCTGGACTGGCTGCGAGTGGCCTGCTGATCTCTGCACTGATTTGGCTTCCCGTCGTTGGTGGCATTACCCGCGCCATTCGCCGAACCAACGACGCGTCTAAGCGCATCGCAGCCGGAGGTTTCGATGTGCGGGTGCCCGACAAACGAGGTGATGAGCTTGGGGAACTTGCCTCATCCGTCAATGCGATGGCTGGTCAACTCGGTGACTATGTCTCCCAGCAAAGACGGATTACCAGTGACATCGCTCATGAACTCTGTTCTCCCATTGCACGAATGCAAATGGCCTTGGGTGTCATCGAACAACGCAGCACGCCGGAACAGGAGTCCTACCTCAAGAAGCTAGACGGTGAACTGCAACACATGGCGAAGTTGGTTGAGGAAGTGATGGCTTTTTCCAAAGCAGAAACGCTTCCAGAACGCGAAGTGCCCACTGACATCCGTCTTGTTGACCTCATCGCAGATGTTCGCAGCCGCGAAGCCGCTGGGGCTGAGATTGTGATCAACATTCCGAGCCAACTCACACTACACACCCTGAAGGAAGCGCTGGACCGAGCGCTCGGCAATGTCCTTCGCAACGCCATTCGTTATGCGGCGGATTCCGGTCCGATCCTGATCGAAGCAGAGCACCTGAATGGTCAAACGGTGATTCGAGTAACAGACCACGGGCCCGGGGTGCCTGCGGAGTCGCTCTCCCGCCTCTTTGAGCCTTTCTACCGCCCAGAGGCTGCCCGCCAGCGAACCACTGGCGGCAGTGGACTTGGGCTCGCCATCACCCAGCGATGCATCGCTGCATGCGGCGGAACGGTCTTGGCAAAACTCAGATCTCCCCGTGGACTTGAGATCGAATTCCGCATCCCTGATCCGCACTAGCGTTACTTCTGCGCAGCATCAGCCCGATACTGGACGTAGGCGCTGCGGATCGCGATGTAGGGATCAATGGCATCACGTTTCCCTTCATCGTAGGCGCTGAGTTGGCTTGGCAGCGCACGCAACGTATTGGCGGCGGGAGGGATCATCGTCCAGTCGTGTTTGCCTGGGGAGAAGTAACCCCAGTTGACCGGATTCAATGCGTAATCACCGATCAGACCCACTCCGTCACGGAGACTGCTAGGACCAAGAAAAGGAATCACGATGTAGGCACCGTGGCCCATGCCCCAAACGGCGAAGGTCATCCCTGTATCCGTCTCGCGGAGGGCCGCCAACGTTGGCACCTTCTCGGACACACGGAAAATGCCGCCGACACCTGCGATGGTGTTGAGGAGAAATTTCTCTGTTTCCTGCCCAACACGGCGAAACTTGCCCTGCAAGGCGTTGTTCACAACGCGCACTGGAAACCGGGCGTTTTCAAAGGCATTGTCGATTCCCTTGCGCACAGCACGCGGCAACACCTTTTCATAACCTTTGGATAAGGGGCGAAAGATCACCAAATACATCTTGTCGTTCACCCAGAAGGTCGCTCGGTTCAGCCGCTCCAGCGGATCAGAAATCTCGACGACCGCGTACTCATCAAGATCGTCCACTGGTCCAGCGACCGTCTTTACCGCTGTTTCCTTGCTATCTGCTGCAGGAGCTTTGGCGACAACGGGCGCATCTGACGTGCGCTTTTTTGTGGAGGCACATTGCGTCAGCAACGGTGCAATTGCCAGCAGGAGGAGACAAAGGGACTTATTCATTGGGGATTCGCGACGGATTTGGCAAGCGACTTCAAAACGGCATCTGCGCCGCCACTTTTAAAAACTGGATCGAGCTGACTGCGATAGTTTGCCACCATACTCACACCCTCGATCACGACGTCGGTGGTGCGCCAGCTTTCGGCCTCTTCCATGCGGTAGATGACGCTGTATTTATTCCCTTGATAGACCGTCGTTGTGGTCACATCCACGCGACCGGATGCAGGCTGCGCTGCCGAGTGATACTTGATCACTGGATGCTCCCCGATGGTGAACTTATTGCTGTAGGATCGAATGATGAGCTGAGAGAAGAGATCAATGGCCTTCTTCTGCTGATCCGCTGAAAACGTGCGCCAACCCGGACCAACGGCACGACGCGTCATAGCGACAAAGCTGATGTGTTTCTCTAGCACTGGACCGATTCGCGCTACCAGAGTTGGGCGATCCTTTGCCTTGTCTGCTAGGGCCAGCACTTCATCAATGGCAGAATGCAGACGAGCCTGAGCCTGATCTAGACTGGTGGCAGCGGTGAGACTAAATACGGGTGAGAGGGCAAGTAGAGCGAGAGTGAGACGACGATTCATGGAGCGGGGACTTTTTCTTTTTCGGCATCCAGACTGCCGAATGCCATCTTGCCTATCAAAGACTCGATATCAACCGACGATTCTGTCATGGTGATACGCGCGCCAGCCTCTAAAAGAGTCTCATCTGCACCTGGAGAAAGTGAAATATATTTATCGCCGATCAATCCAGTGGTCTTGATTGATGCCATGGAGTCTGTGGGCAGCTTCAGATCTTTCAAGACGCTCAGGGTCACGATGGCTGTAAAATCAACGGGATCAACGCGAACGCCCTCCACCCGCCCTACGGGCACCCCTGCCAACTGCACGCTACCGCCAACATTGAGTCCACTCGCATTCACAAACCGCGCTTCAATTTGATAGGTATCGCTGCCGACAATGGAGCCCGCCCCAAGTTTGAGCGTGAGGTAGGCAATCGCGATGAGCCCGAGCAGCACAAAGCCACCGACAAGGAATTCTAATTTCGTCTGTTTCATGAATCTTCGGATGGAGTGGTTTCGCCCCGGCGTATCGACGCCAATTGCGCTTTAAGCGAGCCTTCGCTGTCGCGGAAACTAGTCACGACGGGGTCCACGGAGGAGGAAAAATCCGCTGGTGTGCCTTCAAAACACATGCGCCCAGCGTCCAGGAGCGCCACCTGATCACTAGCGATCAGGGCTTCCGGCACATCGTGGGTCACGACTAGAGCCGTAAATCCAAACTGCCGCTGATACTTTGCAATCATGGTGAAGACTGCATTGCGCCGCAGAGGATCGAGCCCCGCTGTGGGCTCATCAAAAAGCACCAATTCAGGACGGGTGACGATGGCACGAGCCAAGGCTAGCCGCTTCTGCATACCGCCAGAAAGCTGACTGGGATAGCGATCTGCATGACCATCCAGCTCCAGTTGTTTCAGCGCCTCCATGCTACGGGATACCACTTCTTTTCCCTTGAGATCAGTCGTTTGCTCCAGCGGTAGAGCCACATTTTCGAGAGCTGTCAGCGAATCAAAAAGAGCGTTGCTCTGAAACAGAAAACTGCAACGGCGACGAAAATCCGCCCGCGCAGCAGCACCATCCGGCTTCAATTGCTGGCCATCAAAAGTGATGACTCCTTGTTCAGGCTGGATGACCCCCGCGAGACACTTTAGCAACACGGACTTCCCGGAACCGCTTCGGCCAAGAACAGCCACCAGCCTACCACGAGGGACCGAAAGACTGGCACCTGCCAGCACAACGTTATCGCCGAAGCGCTTGTGCAAGCCATCGATTTTCAGCAACAAATCTGCGGATGAGTCGGCCATGGCTCAGATGAGAAACGAAGTAATAATGTAGTCAGCGGCCAGCACAATGATGCACGACTGAACAACCGCACGAGTCGTAGAGGCGCTCACCGCGCGCGCCCCCGTGGCGGAGCTACAGCGATGAGCGTTGAATCCGTGATACGCACAGAGCGCGACCGTCAGCAGACCAAAGGTCACCGCCTTTAACAAACACTCGGTAACATCCCGCGACTCCACCGCACGTTCCACGGCGGACCAGTAGATGCCAGGTTCCAATCCAAGCAGCATCGATCCCGAAAGGCTGCCACCCCAAAGACCAATGGTGCAAAATAGGGCAGTCTGCATTGGATACACCACCAGCGCCGCAATCAGTCGGGGAGCCACGAGATAGGCATGACTGCTGACTCCCATCGTTTCAAGCGCTGCGATCTGTTCTGAATTTCGCTGAATGCCAAGTTCCGCAGCCAGAGCGGAGCCCGCCTGCCCGACCAACATGAGCGCAGCGAGGACGGGACCCAGCTCCCGAATGATGCTGAGCGAAACCAGAGTGCCTAGCAGGCTCTCCGAGCCAAAACGATTCAGCACATAGTATCCCTGCAAGCCCAGCACCAGACCAGTGAAGATTCCAACAATCAAAATAACCGGCAGGCATCGCACACCTTGCTCAAACATCGCCCGTAAAATGCGCCGCCCTAATTTGCGCGAACCAAGCGCAGCAATGAACGACTGTCCCGTGAACACGGCAAAATCGCCCAGCGATTGGACAATTGAGAGGGTATATCTGCCGAGACTACGAACCATTGGGGAGGCGCTTTCGTCGTTCAGCCCCGCACTTATTGCAACGGTAAAAATGCGGCTTGAATCTCTGATCAGCGAACTCCAACAATCAGCCTCATGATTCTACTCCACACCGCAGACTGGCATCTGGGCGCACGCCTCGTTGAGCGTGATCGTCTGCCGGAGCATGCTGCCTTTCTGGATTGGTTAATTGAGGTTACGAAAAGCCAGAAGGTGGATGCCATCCTGCTCAGCGGCGATGTTTTCGATGCGGCAAACCCTCCCCAGGATGCGGTAGCCCTCTACTACGACTTCATCCGACGCATCGCGGATCTGCGAACGGTGCGCATGATCATCACCGGCGGCAACCATGATTCCGCCTCTCACCTGAACTCCCCGCGCGAACTCCTGCGCAGGTTCGATGTCCATGTGTTCGGCCAGTCAGCACCCCACACTGAGGCGACCATTGATCTCGGCGATGTTGTAGTGGGAGCGGTGCCTTTTTTGCGAGAACGCGATCTTCGCCAGTCCGTATCAGGCGAGAGCATGGGCGATGCACAGGCACAGGTCCGCAGCGCCATCCAGCGCTACTACGAACAGCAACTCGCCGCGTGTCAGGCCATCAGCAAAGGCCGCCCATCCATCGCGATGGGGCACTTGACGGTCATTGGCAGTTCCCATAGCGACAGCGAGCGCGATATTCACGTTGGCAATCTAGGCGCTGTTGGCGCAGAGATTTTTTCTGGCTTCAACTACACGGCACTCGGCCATTTGCATCGCCCCCAGAAGGTCGCAGGCTTGGATTCGGTTAGATACAGTGGCAGCCCTATCGCGCTGAGTTTTTCGGAGTCCCAAGATCAAAAGTCCGTGGTGCTGATTCAAGCTAGCCAAAAGGGCATCGAAGGCATTCAAACTCTACCGATCCCAGCATCGCGAGTCCTCGTTCGCCCACAGATCCAGCGGGCGACGATGGAAGCCGAATTAGCCGCCATCCCCCACGGTGCCTGGGCAGAGGTGACGGTAAAGATGGACGCCATGGAGGCAGATCTTGAACGGCAAGTCCGGGTGCTCGCCGATGGTAAATTAGAAGTGCTCAAAGTCTTGGCCGAATTGCCAGAAGGACAACTACCGGCCTGGCAAAACAGCGGCCCAGCCCTCAATGACTTGCAGCCCAAGGATGTCTTTCGAGAAAAGCTGAAGGACGCAGGACTCGACACTGAGGATGCCGAATTGAACGCTGTTTTCCAGGACCTCATCGCCCTCCACGAAGCCCGCCAGACGGCTTGACCTCATTCCCTGCCCATCATGCGCCTGATCGCCGTTCGTCTCCAAAATCTAAATTCGCTTAGCGGTCAATTGCATGAGGTCAGCTTTGACCGGCCACCCATCAGCCAGTCCGGCGTCTTCCTCATCACTGGCGCGACCGGTGCAGGCAAATCCACCCTACTGGACGCCATCACCTTAGCCTTGTATGGCCGCGCTGCCCGCTACGGCAATGATAAGGCGGAGGAAATGATGAGTCGCCATACGGCGGAATGTCTAGCTGAAGTGGAATTTGAGACCCAAGGCCGAACTCTCCGCGCGACATGGCGACTGCGGCGTGCGCGAGGACAGGCTACGGGCAAACTTCAACCCGTTGAGCGTCGCCTTGCGGACGCGTTTTCCGGCGAGATCTTAGCGGAGAAGGCCGGAGAAATGGATCGCATTGTCGAGTCTCTCACTGGTCTAGATTCCCAGCGGTTCTTGCGCTCTGTGCTCCTTGCCCAAGGCCAATTTGCCACCTTCTTAAAGGCCCCAGCCAAGGAGCGAGCCGAACTCTTGGAAAAGATTACCGGCACTGAGATCTATTCGACTCTCTCAAAACTTGCCTTTGTGACCCACAAAGAGAAAGAAGAACAAGCAGTCCGGTTGCGCGATCTTTTGGGAGCTTTGGTCGTGCTGGAGGATGCCGCCCGCTCAGATCTTCTCACCCAAATTTCGTCTGCACGAGAAACCACCGCAGAACTTCAGACAAAGCACAGCGACGCCACTGAAGCACTGGCCCAGCAACGCAAGGTTTTTCAGGCCCAGCAGCAATCCACTGTGCTGAAACGCCAGACAACCCAACTGGCGGGCGACATCACCAGACTTGAAGCGGACCTCCAATCAGCGAAACAAAACGCAGCCACTGCATCGACAGCCCTCGATTCCGCACGCCAACAACGCGCACTGCGCGAGCCTGTCTGGGAGGAAGCAGCGAAGATCACTGCGCAGAGCGATCAATTTGAAAGACGGCTTTCGGAGGGGCGGCTGACTTTTTCAGAGTGGAAGACACAGTTAAAGAAGGCAGAAGACCGAGGACTCAATCTCGCCAAAAGTTTGGATGAGCACGATGCCAAAGCGAAGAATTTGGCCAACTGGCTAAAGGAGCATCAAGCCGATGCAGGCCTCGCGGACGAAGTGTCTCGATTGCGTGCGGCCATCAATGCCTGGAGAACTGCCGCCCAATCCCTCCGTGACGGCCGAAGATTGTATCAGGAACTTGATGCCCTCCGGCAAAGGGAGACACTGGCACAACAAGCTGTGACTGAATCGAAGGCCAAGCAAACGAGCCTGAAGTCTGTGCTCGTCGAAGAACGCCAGCGGTTGGAGGAGAAACTGGTCCAGTGCGAACTCCAGCGATCCGTCGCCGAAAACGCCAGCAAGATCGCCGGATTTGAAGAGCATCGCTCTGATCTCCAGGAC
>CAZCAL010000200.1:0-3171 GCA_964496625.1 uncultured Verrucomicrobiaceae bacterium
ACTGATGCTGGGGCTGGGAGGCGAGGGAGGTCATTGCCTCTTCGAAGTCAGCGGTGATTCGCTTTGCAGTGAGCGTTTTTCGGAAGGCGCGGAGAAGTTCGACAGCGTCCGCGGATCGAGTGACGGGGAGCGTGGGGTTCTTCGCGTCGCGGGCCATGAGTTCATCAATGAGCGCCGCGTTTTTGCAGGAGGTGGGGGCATTTGGTAGGATGTCCGTTGCGATCGGGTCGGGCTGGATGCCTGAGCTGCGGTGCATGCGTCCTCTGGCTAGTGTCATCGCGTCGAATGCTTGTTTCTCTGCCCCATCTGGCCAGGCGTGCCATTGCAGGAGTGCCAGAGCGCGTGCTTTCGGGGAGTGGCGCAGGAGCCCGAGGGCGTGGTGCATCTGGGCTAACTCGGTGACGATCAGTAAGGCGTCCTGGTCATGCACGCCCTTGGTATAGCCTTCGTGATAGCGCTGGTGCATGAAATCACGCACGCTCTCAAGCGTGGGTTCGGTGCGGCTTTGCAGGCAGGCCTGGAGGTATTTCCAAGCTAGGAATTCGGCGCGATAAACACTGCTGTTTTCAGAGACTACTGATTGCTCCCACACGGGTTTGCAGTCGTCGAGTTGGTCGTGTTGGACCTTTTCAAAGTAGCGGGTTCCGGTGAGGTGAAAAAACAGTGCTCCGTCACGCGGCAAGATCGTCAATTCCAGTGGCTGGCGATTGACGGTGAATTTGTGCTGCCCGAACTGAATGAGATCGCCGCCATCGGAGAAGAGTTCTGCCTTATCTCTGATCTGCTTGATGGCGTCTTCGCGCAGAGTTTTGAGTCGAGTGTTCAGTTCATCGCCGCGCACGCTGTCGCCTAAGTTGCGAAGCTCTGCGATAAGATCGCGCAGCTTGGCTGCCATCACGTCGGAGGCAAGATGGGCGTGGACTTCTTCGGCTTTTCCAAAGCTGACGACACGATTCCGCAGGCTGGTGAGAATGCGTTCAGCGGATTGTCCGAGTGCTTGACAGCGTTTGTTGCGAGCCTCTACGAGCGCTTGTCTGCGCGTCTGGAATGCTGAGTAGATTTCCTCCCTCTTGGTGGTGAGTTCAGCGGTGAATTCTTCGAAGTCGCTGAATCGGCCCTCCACTTCTTCGAGTTGCACCATGATGCGAGTGAGGGATTCATCGCATTTTTCGGCTGTGGTGCAGACTTCGAGATAATTCTGGACGCTCTGATTGAGTAGGCTGAGCTGTGCCTGGAACTCCGCCGCGCCCTCGGCTTTAGCCAGTTCGTTGCGCTTGTTACGCAGCACGGCGCGCACCTGATTGAGCTGCGCGTAAAGCTCTGAGATGCTCTCGATGATGCGGGTGGTCTCGGTGGCATCCTTGATCTTGAGGCTGCTGACGACGCTGATGAGCATCTCTAACTCTACCCCCGTCTGGGTGAGTGATTTTTCGATCTCTTCGGCTGTCGCGACCTTTTTGACGGCCTCGATTTGCGACTTTTGTCCGGCGATACTCTGCCGATAAGGATCAAGCGCTTCGGGCTTGAGGAGAAAGGTGACGCAATGCTCGCTGAGGCGGTCGGTGCTGGTGGCGATGGCGTCCTCCATCTGCGCGAGTTCAGCAGGCTCGGTATAGCGGATGTCGCGGAGCGCGATGACCTGCCCGCGCGACTCTCGCAGGGCAGTGAGGTGTTTGACAAAACTGATGATGTCACTGGAGTCACTGCCGGAGGCCTCGTTGATGAGCTTCGAGATGCGGGCGCGGAGTTGATCCGTCTGGTCGCGCGCAGACTTCCTCATGCGGCGGACCTTTTCAAATTCGCCAAGCGCGGCTTCGGCAGCGGACTTGATTTCGATGAGTGTATCCTTGAGCTGATGGGCTTCAGGTTTATCAATCCAGAAGTAGCTGTCGATAACATCACCGCTACGGCGGGATAGCTCAACGTAGAGGCCGCTGAAGCTGTCCTCTTTGGCTAGCAATGTGAGCACACCGCGACATTCTGCCATGCAGCGGACGATGTCTGCGTTACCGATTTTGGAGAGGAAGGAGCCATTGCTCTGACTGCGCGCGGAGGCTGCACCATCACTGAGGTAAGGTGTGGTCCAGACCTGAATGACGTGATGTTTGCGCGGTTCGGGATCTCCCTGGAAGAGGATGAGTTCGCCCGTGGGGAAAAGGCTGTAGCCGTTGCTGATCAGCGGGGTGCCAACACTTTGTTCAATGAGATTGTAGCTGAACAGCAGATAGGCACCACTTTCGACATGATGGAAAATGAAGAGAGTGTCTTCACCGTTCGATGAGGCAATGCGGCGGTCAAAACGCATGTCGGGCAGGCCGGTATCGAAGGTCTTGAGATCACCCGTCTGAAGGGCGTAACCTTTGGGGAAGATGATGCCGTGATCATCTGGCAGGAGGACACAAGACTCAGCGATGCTGTCAAGCCGGTGGACCTCTTGCGTGCGTTCATTGAAAAGGAGGTGACGATAGCTCTTCTCCTGGTAGGGGAGAATTTTTAGCAGGATGAGATTGCCGATGACGGCGTAATGGAACTCTGCGTCATCAAGTGTCTGGTCTGCATTATCGACCGGCTCGGAGTAGATGCCTTTGCCGCTGGCAGTATTGTTTTCAATCTTGATGGTGAGGTCTCCGCCGACAGTTTCGACAAAGACGCGATCTTCAATGGAGACATGCGGATGAACGCCGTCGCGATACATCTCTCGCCGGGCGCGTTTCCATTCGAACTCCTGGCCGACAGGGAAGACAAACTCATGATCAAAGCGGTTGCCGAGGTACTGGATGCTGCCGCGTTCATCATCCACGAGCCACTTGAAGACTTTGACCTCGTTGATTTCCCGCCCAACCTGCATGGCCATGTAAAGGTGCGGGCCGATACGGTGGAACTTCAGGAAGGATGCGTTCTTGTAATAGCGGTAGAGGTAATCGAAATCCTCCGCGAATTTTGTGTCCGCTAACAGCCCTTCTTTGTTGGGGTGGAAGGTGTGGTCTTCTGGATGATAGTCATAGATCGCAAAGACATCAGTGACCTGCATTTGCGACCGTAACCCGAGGTGCACATTGTAACCAAAGACGAAACGCTGTGGACCAATGGCAGCGAGATCCCGCGGCACACAGTTGTTTTCCGTGGTCAGGCGCACGGTGGCAGCGAGGGTCGTCTCGATGCCGCCGAACA
>CAZCAL010000200.1:3271-8032 GCA_964496625.1 uncultured Verrucomicrobiaceae bacterium
CCTGCGGACTGATCTGCAAGACCAAAGCGAGTGGCGGCTCCTAACATGCCTGTGAGCTTGTTGAGAGTGCCTGAGTCTGGGTTGAGCCCGACAAGTCTTCCGATCAATGTGGCGACAGTCAGATTTTTCAAGTCATCGCTAGTCACTCCAAATTGATCCACGAGCTGACGGACCTGGGCTTTGAAATACTCGGGATCTCCATTGAAAAAGGTCTCCTTGATATCAGTCAGCGTGCGGCTGCCTTCGACCATGCGGTCGAGGGCACGTCCAGTGCCGATGGCATTGGTGATCTTGTCGAAGAACTGAGTCTCGCCTCCGACGATCTCGATCTTTGCGGACTTCATGGCCTCGCCAAGCACTCCGGCTTGGGCTGCAGCGATGTCTTTTTGAATGTGGATCTGGGCGAGTTCTACGGCCTTCTGTTTTTCGAGTTGGAGTTTGAACTCTTCGTGCTCGCGACCAGCGTTTTCCAGCAGCTTCATGGCTGCGGCTTTTTTGGTGATGCCATCCGCTTCTGCGGCGAGCTTCAGTTGCGCTACTTCGGCATCAACTTGCCCTTGTTTCTGTGAGGCCTCAGCTTTCGCGACTAGCACCTGGGCTTCGCCAAGGCCGATCGCTGCGGAGCGGGCGGCCTCTGCTTCTGCGAGGACTTTGGTGGCGGAGGCATCTTTGCCTGAAGCTTCTTGGCGGGCTTCGGCGAGCGTGAGCAACTCTTGGGCGTGGAGTTCTGCGGCCTGTTTGGACGCCTCTGCGGCCTTCGTTTGAGAAAAGGCGGCTTGTTCTGCGGCGAGTTGCGCCGCTTGTTTTGCGGCCTCGGCTTCTTTGATTTTTTGGATCAATTGCTCTTGCGCAGCTTTTTCTGCGTTCGTCAGCGCCACTTGTTTTTCGCGGTCAGCGGTGGCGAAGGCCTCGGTGTCTTTGATCTTTTGCTGTTCGACGACCACTGTTTTTTCCAGGACGACGCGCTCTTTGATCACCTCCTGAATATTTTTGCGCTCCACTTCGACGGACTTCTCCTTCTCGATCGATTTCAAAGTGGTGACACGCTCGCGCTCGATGATTTCCAGGTCACGATCCCGGGTGACGCGTTCGATTTCGACGGCGTCGGTGCGTTCCTTGTTGCGCTGGGCGACGAGGATCTGGCGATCTTTGTTTTCGTTGGCGATGGCTAGTTCTTCTTCGACGGCGATTCTGGCGCGGGCGGCTTTCAGGCGTTCTTCTTCCTGGACCTTCATCATCTCCGCTGTTTCGCGGGCGCGGACGGACTCGACATCACGCTGTTGCTTGGCTTCGGTCTCGGCCAGTTGGCGTTCGAGTTCGAGCACAGCTTCGCGGGTTTGCACGTCCTGCTGCTTGATGACTCTTTCTTTGTCGCGTTGGATTTGATTGGCCAGCTTGGCTTGCGCGGCAGTCAGTTCCGTGATTTTCTTGATTCCTTCGGCATCAAGAATGTTATCAGGGTCGAGGTGTTCGATGGCGGTCTGTTCCAAGAAGTCGATGGCACAGTCATCAAGGGTGAACCCATTCAAGTCTGTACCGATGACTTTGAGGATCTCGTCTTTGAAGTGGTCGCGCTCATTGTAGAGCTGAACGAAGTCAAAGCGTTTGCCCACGGTCTTCAGTGCTTCAGAAAATTTGGCATCAAAGAGGGTGCGAATGGTGTCCACACTGGAGGCACGTTGACAGCCGATGGATTGGGCGACGCGGAGGACGTCCTCGATGTTCTTATTGACTCGGACGAAGAAGGCGACCTTGATGTCGGCGCGCATGTTGTCTTTGCAGATCAGGCCTTCAGAGCCTTGGCGCTCGATCTCCACGCGCTTTACGGAGATGTCCATTTGCTCTGCTTGATGCAGGACGGGCAGGACCCACATCCCATTGAATGAAGCGGTGGTGCCGCCGACGCCGTTGCGCACGATGGCCTGTCCTTGCTGAACTTTTCTGAAGAAGCGGGAGAAGGCAATGAGGATGCCAAAGCCGATGACGATGGAGCCTGCCGTAGTGACCATGACAGTGTTTGACAGGAAAGTGTCAGTGGTAGTGGTGAGTTCATTCATGAGGTTAGTGAGGTGAGTGAGAGGTTGTGAAGAATTAGAGGGAAAGATCGACGATCTCGTCGGGGCGCATGGCGCGAATGAGATAGGTGCCAGAGGGCAGGGCTTCCGAGATGACAACGGGTGTGCCTTTTTCTAAAGGCTCCGCCCCTTGGGGGAGGCGAGCGTTGATCAAGAGGGGCGCACCGCTGGTAGTGATCTCGACTTGGCCGTAGGCATGGGTGACCTGCATTGATACGATGCGACCCTGACGGCCGATGGCACCTTCGGATTCGGTCGCGGACTCTGTGAAGTTCTTGAAAAGAGCGGCGACGGGGGCGGTAACGAGGCGGGTCAACAAGGCGCTGACGAGGAAATTAGGAAGTAAATAGGCCAAGGCTACGCTGGTGCTTCGGTGGTCTGGGGTGCCATTGAAGTAGTAGTTTGCGAGCATCGAGAGTGGCCACATGAAGAGCGCCAAAATGCTCATGACGACCATTAGCGGTACCTGGCCGAGACGGAGAAAACGGCCAGCGCGGATGAATAGGCCGCCAAGCACGCCTTCGCTGTGAAGATGGCCATGCCCTTCAATGTGTGCGTCGGTGTCGATGTGCATATCGCCGTGACCGCCGACATCGACAGTGTCCATGTCTGTATCCATCGCGCCGATCAGCACCATAAGCCAATACAGCAGCATAATCCCCAAGAGGACGGATGCTGGTAAATTGTGCATGGATATGGCTTCGTGGAGCACTTCTTGCATGAGTGGATCGGGAGGTGAATTGATTTAATGGCTGCGATTTTAGGCAAGAGCCGCGAAATAGGCCATTACAAATGACTGAAAGGATTGCAGGAAGTATTTGCATGGTGTTGACCTCCTGGAGGGGTGAATGAATCCGTTTCTCTGCTATTGAGGGAGACTTGACACCCCGCCCGCGCCGGGCGAATCAACTCTCCGTCGTATATCTCTCCCGTTCCCTCTATGAGTTCCTCTAGCCCTAAACCACACGTCGCCGTCCTTGGTGGCGGACCTTGTGGATTGTATGCCGCCCGTGTCCTTAGCCGCGCCGGTGTGGCGGTCACTGTTCTGGACAAGGGTGATCGCCCTGGTGGCCTCGCCACGAGTCACAAGAGGGGCAACAATTGGTATGACCTGGGGTGCCACATGTTGCATGAGTTTGACGAGGAAATCTACAAGGACATGATGTCTATCATGGGCGAGGAGAGTATCCCGGTGCAGCTTGACGCGAAGATCCGGTGGGCCGGTTCCTTTTACCGCTACCCGCTGCAATTTCAGGACATGATCAAGGGGATTCCTTTTTTCACCTTGGTCTATTATTGCCTGGGGCTCTTTGCCGCACAAATCCGCAGCGCCCTGGTGCCGTGGACACCAAAGGACGCCGAAGAAGCGCTCATTATGCTATACGGTGGGCCTCTTTATGAGTTCTTTTTCCGTGATTTCACGCATCGTTATTGGGGCATTCATCCGCGTGAATTATCCGCGACGTTCATCACCACCAAGATGCCACGCCTCAGCGCAGTGGATGTGATCAAGCGTGCGTTAGGTAAGTTGGGAATCAAGGATCGGAGTGTGAAGGCTGTAGATAGCGCTCTCCTGGAGGAAACACTGCACTACTCCCGCACTGGCGCTGAGGCGATGCCTCGTTGTATCTCCAAGGCGGTGGAGGCCGCGGGAGGGAAGGTGATCCAAGACGCAGAGGTCACCCGCATCGTGCGTGATGAGGATACGGGTCGAGTGATCAAGGTGCAGTACCATCGGGAAGGGCGGGACGAAGAATTGGAATGTGATGAATGCATTTCAACCATTCCATTGCCACATCTGGCGCAGCGGTGCACGCCGCCGCCGGAGGAGAAAGTGATGGCTGCTTCGCGCCAGATTCGCTACAAACCTATCGCCATTTACGGTTTGCTGGTGAAAAAGGAGAAGTGCATCGACGGGCTCTACATCTACTACCGTGATCGTGCTTTCCATCGCGTTGGAGAACCGAAGAATGCGGGGTTGGTCGTCGATCCGCCTGATCACAGCGTGCTGATTGTCGAGACGACCTGTGAAATTGGTGACGATAAGTGGCAGGGAACCGACGAAGCGAAGGATCGCATTTTCACCGATTTGGAATTGGAAAATATCTGTCGGCGGGAGGACGTGGTGGAAGTAAATTTACTGCACGGTGAGAGTGGTTACCCCGTTTTTGCGCTGGGTTTTGAGCCGCATCTTGAAGAGGTGAAAAACTGGATCCAGAGCGTGCCGAATTTGCAAAGCGTGGGCCGCCAGGGCGGCTTCACCTATCCGAACATGCACAGTGCGATGCGGATGGGGGCGAAGGCTGCGGGTGTAGCCATGAAGCGGTTAGGTATCGATTAATTTTTGACCTGAGCAGATTCTATGAGGGACTCACGCCGAACGATCATCGCCGCTTGTACAGGCTTTTTCGCCGTGGCGTTGGGTGCTTTTGGTGCCCATGGGTTGAAGGCGACCCTTGCGTCACATGACACAGCGGCGACTTGGGCAACGGCTAGCCATTACCACCTTGTCCACGCCGTGGTGTTACTTGTTCTGGCTTTGCATGGGACTGAGGGGTGTGGGGTTGTCTGGCGCCGGGCTTGGTGCGTGTTGCTGGCAGGTATCATCGTCTTCAGTGGGTCGCTTTATGTGCTAAGCGTAACCGGCTTCAAGTGGCTAGGGGCCATCACACCGATTGGCGGTGTG
>CAZCAL010000201.1:0-2503 GCA_964496625.1 uncultured Verrucomicrobiaceae bacterium
ATGATGAGTGGCTGATCAATGATGGTTTTGATAAGAGCTGCGAGACCTTGCGAGGCTCCGGCAAGGATCTGGCCGATTTACATCGGCAGCGATTGCCGATCATTCTGCGAACCATCGGTGCCGCACTGTTAGCGCTACTGGTCATCACCTGCATCTGGTTTAGCAAAGGAGGTGCTCGATGAATTGGCTGGCACTCCTCATCAGCATCCCGGCGATTGGTGCGGGCATTGTGACTTGGTTGGCTAGGAAGTCTCAGGCTCGCGCTTGGTTTGTCGCCATGGGAGTTTCGGCGCTTCATTTCATTGTGACCTTGACCGTGATGGGATTGTTTGATTCGTCGCGGAGCGGTCAATATCAGTTCGAAAAATCGAACGAGTGGCTGCCATCCATCGGTGCTTCGTTTCACGTTGGCATCAACGGTCTGGGGCTCATGTGCATCCTTCTGGCGGCAGTGGTCGTGCCCTTCGCCGTTGCACTGATTGATCCTAAAACCCGCCGACCCGGCAGTCTGTCGGCCTGGATGCTATTGCTGCAAGCCACCCTGATTGGAAATTTTGTCGCGATGAATCTCGCAATGTGGTTTTTGTTTTGGGAACTGGCACTGATTCCTGCTTACTTTTTAGTGCGGGGCTGGGGTGGCGAAGACAGAGGTAAGGCGGCCTTCCGGTTCTTTCTCTACACCATGGCTGGCAGTGCCTTATTGCTCGCCGGAATCGCCGCTGTATTCGCTGCGACCAACACATTGACACTCTCCGTCTTATCAGATTTGGGCGGGGCCGGCCAAGTCACCGCAAAGCTGAATGCGCTACTCGGGGGCAACGGGGTCTGGGCATCGTGGGTCTTTTTTGCCATCCTCATCGGGATTGGAGTGAAGGTGCCAATGTATCCGCTGCACGGCTGGTTATCCGCAACCTACAGTGAGGCTATCCCGCCCGTGACGATGATCCTGACTGGGGTGATGTCGAAGATGGGGGTAGTCGGCATGTTGCGAGTGCTAGGACCACTCTTTCCCGACCAAGTTCGCGTGCATGGGCCAATGCTCATGTGGCTGGCTGCATTTGGCATCCTCGCATCCGCGTGGACGGCGTTGGCTCAGCGAGATCTGCGCCGGATGTTCGCGTACTCATCGATCAACCACCTGGGCTGGTGTCTTCTCGCCATCTTTGCTGCGTGGTCAGTCACAAAGCCGGGAGTTGGTGGCACAGCCGCGCTGAATGGTGCCATGCTACAGGTGTTCAACCACGGCATCACAGCCTCCACTTTGTTCGCCTGCGTTGCGTTGCTGGAACGTCGCAGCATCGAAAACGCAACGGTCGACATCTTCGGCGGACTGCGAGCAGCCATGCCAGTTTTTGCCGGACTTTGGGGCATTGCGATGTTTGCCTCCATCGGTCTGCCAGGCTTGAATGGCTTCATCAGCGAGTTCTTGATGGTAATCGGAGCCTTCAGCCTCAGCCCATGGCCCACTGCTCTGGCTGTTGTATCCCTGCTGCTCACAGCCGTGTTTTTGCTCAGCTTCTGGCAGAAGGTATTTCACGGCCCCTTGAATGCTCGCTGGTCAGCAATGCCTGATCTGAGCCGCTGCGAGCGACTGGTTCTGCTGCCAACGATGGCGTTGATGGTGGTATTGGGGATCTATCCGCAGCTACTCCTCAAATGGTTGAACCCTGTGTCCGAGACTCTGCTTTCTCTCCTGCGATGAACTTACTCCCATGGACCATCTATCTCTGCTTCGCCGGTGCCGCCCTGCTGCGGTTCTGGCCTGGCCGTAGTGATGAGTCTGTGCGTCTGGGTGCCCTCGGGATCGCGGCGGTAACCTTGGCCATCACGCTATCCGCAGCATGCACATTCGTGCCGCGGCCGGATGGATCATTGATCACCCTGACAAGGGCCGAATGGATTCCCACCATTGGTGCCAACTATCATCTGGCAGCAGACGGCATTAGCCTCACGATGGTGTTACTGACCAGTGTGGCCGCCACGGTAGGGGTGCTGTTTTCCTGGAACATCACGACTCGTTTGAGGGAATTCTTTGCGCTCTACTTCCTGCTCTTGGGAGGCGTGTTTGGTGTCTTCTTGAGTGCGGACGTGTTCCTGCTCTTTGTGTTTTATGAGATCGCTATCGTGCCAAAGTACTTCCTAATTGCCATCTGGGGATCAACCAATCGCGAATACGGTGCGATGAAGCTGGCGCTTTACTCATTTGTCGGCAGCGCCCTGGCTTTGATCGGACTGCTGGCAGCGCATGTCTTTTCTGGCGGCGGCAGTTTTGATCTGGCAGTGCTGGCACACAAGACGGCCCCCGTAGCGCAGCAGATGTGGATTTATCCATTGCTCTTCATCGGTTTCGCCGTGCTGGCTGGCCTTTGGCCATTCCACACTTGGGCACCCACTGGCCACGTTGCAGCCCCGACTGCCGCATCGATGTTACTTGCCGGTGTCGTGATGAAACTTGGAGCCTACGCGTGCTTGAGGGTTGCGATGCCATTGTGCCCAGATGCAC
>CAZCAL010000201.1:2513-4189 GCA_964496625.1 uncultured Verrucomicrobiaceae bacterium
TGGCAATTGCCGCTGGCTAGTCTCGCTGTGATCGGGATCTTGTTTGGGGCATTCGCGGCCATGGTGCAGAGTGACTTCAAATTCGTCATCGGCTACTCGAGTGTCAGTCACATGGGATTTGCGATGCTCGGAATCACGACGCTCACTTTGGCAGGACAAAAAGGAGCGGTCTTGCAGATGTTCTCCCACGGAATCATTGCAGGCCTGCTCTTTGGCATCGTTGGCCGCATGACCTATGACCGGACACACACAAGGGATTTGATTCAGCTGCAAGGAATGGGCCTGACAAGAAAGCTACCGTTTGTAGCAGGCTCGTTTTTGATTGCGGGTCTCGCCTCCATGGGGATACCTGGCTTTAGCGGATTCATCGCAGAATTGTCGGTGTTGCAAGGGGCGTGGAAGCCATTTCCTGCCATTGCACTGCTGGCGGCCATTGGTGTACTGCTCGCCGCAGGCTACACCTTGAGGGTCATACGAATGGTCTTTTTCCCAGACGAAGTGACCCAAGCAGACAAGGCAGCACATCTTGCCCCTCTCACTTGGCCAGAGATCACCGGAACGGTTCTGCTGATCAGCATCGCGCTCTACATCGGCCTGCAACCCGCAGGAATGATGGGCTGGATCGAGGGCGCACTGAAGTCACCACTCATGCAACCTTGCATCGGAGGAGTCACGCGATGAACTACGACACTCTCCTCCACAGCCATCTGACGGAACTCACGCTGGTTTGCACCTCGCTGATCGTCCTCATGGTGGATCGTCTTTTCATCGTGAGACGTTGTCCTGAGCGACGCTACCCCGTCGCAGTAGCGATGACTGTGATCGGCTGTGGCATCACCTTATTTGGAGGGTTTCACGCTGGTGAAGCGATCGCACTCATGACCGCCGCAATCGCGTTGCTAAGCCTGGATGAACGATTCACTGATCAAGTCGGCGAGTACTTCCTCCTGCTCCTGCTTTCCGCTGCGGGGTTGGTCTTCATGGTCCATGCCACGGATCTTTTGAATGCCTTCCTGGGGCTGGAGACTGCCAGCCTTTGCTTCTACGTCCTGGTAGCCTTAGATCGAAAACGATCCACGGCAGTGCAGTCTGGCTTCAACTATTTCCTGTATGGCGGAGTGTCCGCCGCTTGTTTGCTGTATGGCATGAGTTTGGTCTATGGACTGACTGGAACACTCAGTTTTGAGGGTTGCGCCCAGGCATTCGCTAAGATGCCAATGTCACCTCTGGTGTTTGTCGCAGCAGTCATGATGGTGGTCGGTTTTGCATTCAAAATTGCCGCAGCCCCCTTCCACCTCTGGGCCCCTGATGTCTATCGCCACGCGGCCACGCCAGTCGCGGCATTCATCGCATCCGCTTCAAAGATCGGTGGTGTCTATCTTTTCGCCCAAGTCGTAAGCGCCTTTCATCGCGAGGCCATCCTGCCAGTGACGGTGATCGTGACTGTCCTCTCGCTCCTCCTCGGAAACCTGGCGGCCCTTTCCCAGAAAAGCCTTTCGCGGCTGCTTGCCTTTTCAGCCGTCGCTCACGCGGGGTATATTCTAGCGGGTCTGTGCACGGCCCCCAACCAACCCGTTCCCACAACGGCGCTGACCTACTACGCTGTCACCTACGCACTAGCCACGGTTGGTGCATTCGGCGTCGTGCTGGTGCTGCGCCGCGATCTGGGTGCTGAC
>CAZCAL010000201.1:4199-8026 GCA_964496625.1 uncultured Verrucomicrobiaceae bacterium
AATTTGGATGGTCTCAATGGACTCAATGAGCGCTCACCAGCACTAGCCCTGCTCTTGGCCATTTTTGTTTTGTCGCTCGCGGGAATTCCACCGCTCGCAGGTTTTTTCGGCAAGTTTTATGTCTTCGCCAGTGCACTGCAGGGCGGCTCCGGGATGTCGATTGCCGTCGTCGTGCTTGCCCTGGTGATGAGTGCAGTCTCTCTGTATTACTATCTGCTGGTGCTGAAGCGCGTGTTCATCTTGCCGCCAGAAACCAAAGACCAATCACCACCGCAGATCTCGGGACTTACGACAGTTTTGCTGACTCTGCTGGCCCTGGCTTTGATTTTTGCGGGACTGTTCCCTCAGGCTTTGCTTGAGCTGTTGCATCCGTAACTTTAGCTTTGCCTTCGGCTTTCGGTGGAGCCTTTCGTTTGAGAAAGGTTTCCTTCACCACCCCTTTCAAGAGGCGGCCCATCGTCACCCAATAACTGTCTGCGATATCGGAGGTCAAAAAGGCGAGATAAACGTCATTCGACGGGATTTTCCCATTGGAAGCAAAATAGACAAACTTGTCCTGGCCACGATACTTGGATTTGTGAAATGACAGCCCCTTGAAGTTATAGATCTCATTGCCGTAGCGCACACTGGTCTTGAAAAAGAACTTCGTGCCCCAGTCATCGCAGTATTTCCCTTGCTCCACCTTATCAAAGGGGCACATCAGCAGGTTGAACTCCTCCACCCCCTCCCCACGAAACACGTCCATTGCCGCCATGTGCACTGCCGTGGCCAGCCGACCGTATTTCTTCTCGTCGCACCTCACGGTGTTGGCGCTGTAACCGATGATTCGTCCGTCGCGATAGATTGGATCATAAAATGCATAGCCAATGAGCCCGCCGTTTTTGTCAAACGCGGCAAACTTCCGCACGTCGGGCTCTGGTTGATAAACGGGGCGACGAGCATAAACCCAGATCTCCCTGTCATTTACCGTTTTTCCATCCAGCCAACGACGGGAGAGCTCCTCCAGTGCATCTGGAGAGACAGTCTCAATATCCACCTCACGGATGACTATTCCCTCTCGCTTAGCTTCGTTACGGGCCCTTTTGATGAGGTCCAACTCCTTCCAGTTCCCCTGGGTGTTATAGCTCTGAACGGGTAGTACCGGCTCATAGCCTACCGTGTTCACTTTGAATCCCATGGTACGCACCAGCGTTGCACATTGCTCCGAAATGACCACGAAGACGCAATGCGGATTCAGGCGAACAAAATCACGAATGACCTCCTCGGTATCTGCCGCAGCGCAAACTGGATCTCCAAGCACGATCCTCTTCCCCTTCCGGGCGAACACTGGATGGACCGCCGTCGTAAACGCCAAATATCCTTTTGGATGAACGAAGTACTCCATCCCTTGTTGGAGTGTTGCATAGGCCAGAGAACCCTGACCATACTGCTTCAGATGTGGCGACAGCAAGTCCCACTTTTCAGTAGGTGATAGCTGCTTAGCCTCTTCTGCCAAAATCATTCTCATGCGCCAGTCATGCTGAACGCATTCCCCCTAGGATCAAGATAATTCTAATCGAATTACATACCCGCTCTGCCGTCTAGCCAAGGTGCTTTTCCAACCAATCTGCGGTTAATCGGAAAACCTCATGGCGATTTTGATCGAGGTGTCCCACATGTCCATTTCCCTCCACGATCTCCAAGGACTTGATACAATTAAGGGCTTCGAAGAGCTTGCGACCTGTCTCTGGAGGGTCCAACTTGTCCTCCTTCCCCCAAACCACCAATGTCGGAGCGGTGATTTTTCCCACCCTCTTAATCGTTGATACTATAAATGCATCAATGGCTCCAGGAAGAGGAAATGCCCCGAAGGCACGCATTTTCCCCGGGTGAATCTTCAGCGATTCATTCACGTCCTTATCAACCGCTAGCTCTAAGGTTTCCATATCCTTCAAGAGAGAGATTGTGATATCTTTTCCCGTGAGAATCTTTTTCACCTTTCCCAGCGCAGCAATTCCCCGCATAGTCAGCGACATCGACCAAGGCAGGGTGTCCATAACCGTCGCATCCAACGCCACAAGAGCTCGCAAACGTGAATCGACGACTGCAGCTTCTAGGATTGCAGTTCCACCTGAAGACAAACCCAATGCACCGATCCTCGATTTGTCGATGTTCGGCTGTATCGACAACCAATCAATGGCAGCCCGTACATCTCCTACCCACTCGTCCATCGAAAGCCTGAACGGCACAGGACAGTCAAGTCCATGACCATGCAAATCTGGGATAAAACTTGCAATTCCTCGTGCGGCCAAAGCCCCCGCCATCTCCTCGTAGTTTTCCTTAAATTCTCCTGCACCGTGGCAAATCAGCAACACCGGCCAAGGCCCACTGCCATGGGGCGTAAATAATAAGGCAGATAATCGATCACCGAAAGAATCGAACGTCACTGCACTTCTTGAATGCCTTAGTGTTTGGTCGGTGTCCATAACGTCGGGTGCCGTGGATATTCACTAATTCTATAATACGCCCAACTTGCGATGAACGGCTCGATTAATTCTGCTGAAATGTTTTTTCATGATGCTGCTATTAGGCACAGCATGAAGCCATGAACGTCAACGCAAAACTATCGTTTTGCCCTGATTTTCAGACAAAAACGACAAAATCGCATGCCCAATTTCCCAATCTCTCAGCTCAGGCATTTGGGACATGCAACATCCTTTCACAAAGCTTGCAAATACATTACAAGCAACAGTAAAAGTGGCCACCGATGTGGGACTAATTGCGGTCACTTCCGATCTCCAAAAAATTCGTTGTTCTTTACTTGCCCACCGCATCGCTCTCAAACACAGATAGTCGATGATTAAAGCAGAACCTATCGGAACACATGTATCGGAATGGGGCGAGGGGCCGATCTGGCACCGTGACCGCCTTCTTTATGTGGATATTGAAACCCACAAAATCGTTAACTTCGATCCGATCAGTGGCAATGAACAGATCTGGGACGTCGGGCAGCGAGTCGGTACCGTGGTGCCACGCCAGAGCGGCGGCTTGGTCTGGGCGGGCGACGACGGCTTTTTCTTCTTTGATGAAACCAGCGGCCAGAGCACTGCAATCGCTGATCCAGAAGCAGATCTGCCCGACAATCGCTTCAACGACGGAAAATGTGATCCCGCAGGACGACTCTGGGCAGGCACCATCTGTCTGCAAAAGCGACCAGATGCGGCGCTCTACTGCCTCCACACGGATCTTCGTATTGAGAAGAAGTTTGGGCCGGTGACGAACTCAAATGGGATCATCTGGAGCCACGACGCCCAGACCATGTATTACATCGATACACCGAGCAAAAAGCTGCGCGCATTCGACTTCGACAATGGAACCGGTATCATCTCGGGAGAACGCGTCATTTGGGACACCTCGGCAGACCCATCCAGCCCTGACGGCATGACGATCGACGCGGATGGGCGTCTCTGGATTGCCTTCTGCCACGGCGCAAAGGTGGTGTGTTTTGACCCTACAAGCCAAAAGGTAGAAGAAGAGATCCCCTTCCCCTGTGTCGAAACCACGGCCTGCGCCTTCGGCGGTCCAGATCTTGCCGACCTGTATGTGACCACCGGGATCAAGCCCGGACTGAAGGAAGACCTCGCTGGACGGCTCTTCGTTTGCCGGCCAGGAGTCAGCGGTGTTCCTTCATCTGCTTTTGCTGGCTAAATCAAACGTTTGTGGCTAAGATCTGTCCGATTTACCTCCGCAACCGTTTCAATCAATTCACACTTAAACCGACACTATTATGGGCTTGATGGATTACCTCAAAGGACAGTTCCTCGAAATCATCGAGTGGACGGATGACT
>CAZCAL010000202.1:0-8025 GCA_964496625.1 uncultured Verrucomicrobiaceae bacterium
GATGAGAGAGGGGTCAATTGCAGCGTCGCCACGCTCTTCCGCTAACGCTTCGACCACTTCCTTCATGCGTTCGAGCGCCTGCGTAGGGTCCAGTTTCTTCGGCACGCCGCCGCTCTGCGGAGCGGGTTTCACGGCGTCAGTCTTGGCACCCTTTTCTGCCTTGTCTGGTTTTTCGGCCTTTTCAATTCTCTTCTTCGCTGGGGCATTGGCGACTTCAGACCTGACCAAGTCATCGTAATAGATGAATTCGTCGCAATTGCTAATGAAGAGAGCCGACGACGAATCCTTCACCCCCACGCCGATCACTGTCTTTGCGTTTTCGCGGAGTTTACTTACCAAGGGGGAGAAGTCAGAGTCGCCACTCAGGACCACAAAGGTATCTACATGCTGCTTTGTATAACAGAGATCCAGCGCATCCACGACCATGCGAATGTCCGCAGAGTTTTTTCCTGACTGACTTAGAGAAGGCACCTCGATCAACTCAAATGCAGTCTCATGGAGAGGTCGCTTAAACTCGGAAAAGCGCCCCCAATCACAATAGGCCTTCTTTACGACGATATGTCCCTTCGTGAGCAACCGATCAATGACCTTACGAATGTCAAACTTTGGGTAGTCCGCCTTGCGGACTCCAACGACGATGTTCTCCAGATCAAAAAATACGGCCATCGTAGCGCTTGCTTCATCATTTGCCATGCGCGGATTAACGTTCGATTTGCCGCCGCCGTCAATCCATCCTTCCTCGCTGCCGTAGCGAAGATGAAAGACCAGCCCTTCTGCTGGCGATACATTGCTCAGTTTTCTAACTCACATCATGAACGATACACCAGCCCCCGACCCCTTCTCCCGCCGTCATTTCATTCAGCTCGGAGGCAGCGGTCTCCTGGCTGCACCCGCGATCCTCACTGCCGCAGGCAGCCTGCGCGCCGCCGAGAAGGCAGACTCCCAGGAGACTCTGAAAATCGGCCTCATCGGCTGCGGAGGACGCGGCACGGGCGCAGCGGCTCAGGCTTTAGGTGCCGACTACAACACTCAGCTTGTTGCCGTCGCCGACATCCTAGACACCCAGATTGAAGCAACCATTAAGGGTCTCAGCGAAAAATTCGCTGACCGCATCAAAGTTACCCCCGACAAGCGCTTCGTCGGGCTGGACGCTTACCAAAAGCTCATTGATTGCGGCGTGGACGTTGTGCTTTTGGCCACACCTCCCGGCTTCCGTCCTATGCACCTGACCGCGGCTGTTGAAGCAGGCAAACACATCTTCTGTGAGAAGCCGATGGCCGTAGATGCAGTTGGCTATCGCGTTGCGCAGGCAGCGGTCGAGAAAGCCAAGCAAAAGAAGCTAAACCTCGTGGCAGGTTTTTGCTGGCGCTATAGCACCTCCCGTCTCGAGGCCTTTAAGCGCCTGCAAGACGGTGCCATCGGCGATATCACCGGCATTTTCGCTACCTACTACACTGGCCCAGTTAAGCCGATGCCAGCCGACAGCGCCCGTGATCCGAAATGGAGCGATGTGGAGTGGCAATTGCGCAACTGGTATAACTTCTCCTGGCTCGGTGGCGATAGCATCGTCGAACAAGCCGTCCACAGCATCGATAAACTCTGCTGGGCGATGGGCGACAAGCCACCGCAAGCATGCGTCGGCACTGGAGGCCGACAAATTGCTGCTGAATCCGGCAACATTTTCGACCACTTCCACGCCGCCTACGAATGGGATAACAACATCCTCTGCCACCTCGGCTCCCGTCAGATCAAGGGCTGCTTCAGTGGAACGATGGACATGATTAAGGGCACCAAGGGCACACTCACCATTGGCAAAGGCCCGAGCCCTATCATCGACGGTCCGGAACGCTGGCGCTTCCGTGGCGAAGAAAAGAACATGTACGACCTGGAGCACGAAGCGCTTTTCAACTCCATCCGCAAAGGCGAGGTGATCAATAACGGCGACCGCATGATGCTTTCCACGCTCGTTGGCATCATGGGCCGCGAAGCAGCATACACCGGCCAGAGAATCACTTGGCAACAAATGCTGGACTCCAAGCAGGACCTTGCACCAGACAATCTGACGTGGGCGGATAGCTTCACGCCAACGCCGATGCCAAGACCCGGCGAAACCAAGTTTGTGTAACATCGGACGCTGCGTCCTGTCTCACAAAGCCCGACTCCAGCGCTGCGCCCAACCCGCAGTGGCTGGAGTTTTTTTGAGCCTCAACTGAGCCCCCGAAACCACGTCCGAACGTATTGATCATCATGAACATAGGCATTCCCAAAGAGAGCAAGAAGCACGAAAACCGCGTCGCCCTAATGCCCTCTGCTGCGTGGCAACTCGTGCAAGACGGTCATCACGTCATAGTTCAGCGTGGGGCAGGCGCTGGCTGCGGATACCCCGATAACGAATACCTCAGCGCAGGCTGCACCCTGGTCGATGGCACCGCAGACGTCTTCGCGAGGGCAACCCTGATCGTCAAAGTGAAGGAGCCGCAGCCTGACGAGGTGGCCATGCTGCGGCCCGTTCACACGCTCTTCACTTATCTCCATCTCGCGGCAGACATAAAGCTAACCCAGTCCCTCATGGCGACAGGATGCACCGCGATTGCCTATGAAACCGTGACGAAGAATCGGCGACTCCCACTCCTGGAGCCAATGAGCGAGATCGCCGGACGAATGTCCATCATGATGGGCGCCTACCACCTCGCCTGCCATGCAGGGGGTCGAGGAACTCTGTTGGGCGGCGTTCCTGGAGTGCTGCCTGGGAAGGTACTAATTATTGGCGGAGGCACCGCCGGGGTGAATGCAGCCCGCGTTGCCACGGGCATCGGTGCGGATGTCACTATCTTAGAAGTCGATGTGGAAAGGATGCGCTTCTTGGACATCACCATGCATACCGCCCACACACTTTACTCCAATCATAAAGCCCTGATGGAGACTCTTCCAGACGTAGATCTAATCATCGGCGCAGTGCTGGTGCCGGGTGCACGTGCGCCAAAGCTGATCACCCGGCAGATGCTCCAGGTCATGAAGCCGGGAACCGTGCTGGTAGATATCGCCATTGATCAAGGAGGCTGCGCGGAAACTTCACGGCCGACCACGCACGACCATCCCACTTTCGTCGAAGAAGACGTCATCCACTACTGCGTCGCCAACATGCCTGGAGCTTATGCCCGTACCGCTACACAGGCGCTGACCAATGTCACCTTCCCTTACCTTCAGTGGCTGGCGGAGGCAGGCCTCACTGGTGCCTGCAAAAAGCACCCAGAGCTTGCCTCGGGCATCAACATTCAAAACCACACCTTAACCCACGAGGCAGTGGCTCTAGCCCACGGTCTTCCATGGACTGCACCAGAGCTCGACGCCTGACTTATTTCACTTCCCCTCACTGCGTCCACGGATCCACGCCAACACCTGCTGCCGCTGAACCGGCAATCGCCGGTGAAATGCCTGCTCGATCGCAATGGCCCCACCGCTGGAGTGACCAATGCCTAGTTCTTCCGCAAGCCTCCCTTCAAACCGCTCGATCAACTTGAGAGTCGGATCATGATCGGCCAAGTAGTCCAGCGCCTTCATCAGTAATTCGTATGTCCCAGGGATAGGCGCATGAGGCTCCACGACCAGTTCGATCAGCTTCACCAGATAGGTCGCTGCCAGGACTCGCCCATAGCTCCCCCGCAGGCCCAATCGCGGGGCCAACCACCGCACCTCAGTCAGCGTATGAATCTCTGACCGTCGGCTCCGCACAAAACGGAGATCCACTCCAACGAAAAGATCCAATTGCCCATTGAAGGTCGATTTGGGTCGCAGTGCCCCCTTTGCAATCGTGCTGAACAGTCCCTCCTCTGGAGAGCACCAGCGCACGATCAGCGTGGACTCCGTGTGCCGGAGTCTGCCGATCAAGATTGCCTCTGTTTTATCCATTCAATTTTGCGCGCAGCGTGCCACATTCTCGATCTCAATGCACCCAGGATTCCGCATAAACCGATTGAAGTGCTTGCTTTCCCCTCCCCCACCTCTAAGGTCCACGCCCTTATGGAAAAAACAAACAAGGCCGTACTCACCGACCTGCAGGCGATCAGCGTTGATAGCCTCAAAGAGCGCTTGGCAGCGCTCAGGAGGTTTCTTTGACCTCCGGAAATTGAACGCCGAACTTGCGGAACTGGAGGTCAGGCAATCCCAGCCAGATTTTTGGAATGATCCGAACAATGCCCGCAAAGTCACGGGACGCACCAAGGACATTGAGCGCATTCTCAAGCCCCTCGCATCGCTGACCCAACGCATGGAGGACTTCCCCGTCCTCATCGAATTGGCCAAGGAAGATGGGGGCATGGACTCCTGGAAAGAGGTCGCCCAAGAATTCAATACACTCGAAGAGGACCTCAACGCCTTCGAGTTGGACCAACTCCTTTCTGGCACGTTTGATCACGGCAATGCATTCATCACCATCCACTCCGGCGCAGGTGGCACTGAAGCCTGTGACTGGGCAGATATGCTCATGCGCATGTATCAGCGTTGGTGCGAACGCAGGGGTTACAAAGTCCAACTGATTGACCATCAAGCTGGCGATGAAGCAGGTACGCGTTCCGCCACCCTGGAAATCATCGGCGAAAACGCCTACGGCTACCTGCAGGCAGAACGCGGCGTGCATCGCCTCGTCCGCATTTCCCCCTTTGATGCCGCCAAGAAGCGACACACTTCCTTCGCCTCAATCGACGTGACACCAGACTCGGAGGAGGACATTGATATCGAAGTCCGTGACGAAGATCTGAAAATCGACACCTACCGCGCAGGCGGTAAAGGCGGCCAGAACGTGAACAAAGTGGAAACAGCAGTCCGGCTTACCCACCTTCCTTCAGGCGTCATTGTCGCCTGTCAGGTAGAACGCTCCCAACCAAAGAACCGCGCCAAGGCAATGGCCATGCTCAAGGCCAAGCTCTATCAGATTGAAGAAGATAAGCGCCAGGCGGAGATCGCGCGTCAATACGGAGAGAAGACTGATATCGGCTGGGGCAGCCAAATCCGCAGCTACGTTTTCCAGCCATACCAGATGGTCAAAGATCATCGCACGGGCGAAAAAACTAGCAGCATTGATGATGTCATGGATGGAGATCTTGACGCCTTCATGGAGGCAAAACTTCGCGGCAAAAAGGCCGGCGATGGTGATACTGCCGACGACATCTAACAGTGCTCCACTGAAACCAGATCGAAGTGATGTTTTACGTCAGCAAAAATGGAAAGACCATCGGTCCGTGCACCGCAGATGAGGTTCACAATCTCCTTCTCTACGGGTCGATCAGCATCAAAGACCTGATTCAGCATGAGGGAGAAGCAGACTGGGTGCCGGTCATGAGTGTCCCGGAATTTCAATCTCACATTAAGGATGCTGACACCGCAGGCAAACCCTCCATACGCCGCCGCATGGTTCGATTGCGCGACTATGACCGCGTTCCCCATCCCCAACGTGGCGGCACAATCATAGCCGGACTCATCGTCGGGATCTTCAATCCACTTCGGCTTTGGACCTCCGCAGTCAGCGTCTATTCTCATAAGATCTACCGTAGGGCAAAGGATGCGCACGGTTTTCTCAAGACTTGGCCAGGCTGGACAGACACAGCTGTGACGATCTACCTCATTGGCATTTTAACGCTATGGTCCGTCGCCGCCTACTGGGTGATCGCAAAGACCACCCCGATCATCCAGGAAATCATCCAGACCACCCGGGACACCCTTTGAGAGTCGGCTTGCCGATTGTTGATCCACAAGCACATCGCCCACCTCTCACCCTGTCCTGCGAAGTACGCGAAAGACGATCTCCAGGAGCGCAGTGATTTAGGAACGGCAGTAGAAGCAACGAGGCAATCAAATGGGCAACAAAGCATGCCAAAGTGATGACCATCTGCTTCGGCAATGAGTGACAACGAAACAGCGGTGCCCAAGAAATTTCAGCTTTAGACCATCGTAGGCGTTGCATTCATTTGGAGTTTCTGGGCACTGCCCCACGGAAACCATTTGAGTTGATGATACTCAACGCCAGTCTCGATGAGCCAGCGAACAACCTCCAGGAAGGGTATGGAGCCGCCGAGCGCAGCACGAGCAAGGTGGGGTTTTGAAGCGCGCATGAATTCTCGGATCAGCGTCGTATTTTTCGTTCGATCGAGTTCGCCGTTTCCTGCATCTTTTGGTGCTGTGGCGTGGTCCGTCTGACCTTTCTGCACTGCCGATGTGACAGCACCTGCATAGGAGCGACCCTGGTGTTAGACAGACGATTGACGGACATCCCATTCCGGACCGCGATTGACCGCGCTATTGGGCTCGCTAACTGTTTGCCGCCTTCATAAAGGCAGAAACCACGCACTCTCCAACTTTCGTTGAATTCACCACCCATGACCAAACCACTCCGCCTCTGGCCGGCGTTGCTCCTCATGGCGGTCATTATCCTATGCCGCTATGTGCCACGTTTCATTGAGGGCGCTAGCAGTCAATTTTGGTATGTGCCGGTCTTTTTCCCGTTAGTCGCCAGTGTGCTGATACTGATTTGGTGGCTGATCGGCAGTCGGGCAACGGGGCGGGAGAAGGTGCTTGGATTCCTTGGATTCCTCGCCGCCGTGGCAGTGATGACCCTGCTCAGTCACGCCTCCATGCGGGGCGTGATCACGACCTACATGACGGTGCCTCTTGGCATCATCGGCTTTGGACTGGGTGCCCTCGTTAGCCGTCACAATCCGCCGGGGCGACGTATTCCTGCCATCCTGTGTTGCTCCATTTTAGCGATGTCACCCACCCTGCTGCTGCAAAGCACTGGAATCAGTGGCGATTACACTTTCGATATTCAATCACGCTGGGCACCAACTCCTGGCGGCGAATCTTGGTGGTCAGAGAAGCCATCTCCATCGGCGGAGCCATCCGCCGGCGCGGCTATCGATGCGGCCATCGTGGCCGCCGAGTGGCCGGGCTTTCGGGGAGCGGATCGCATGGGACACACGACTGGGCCAAAACTGGCGACGGACTGGGAGTCCAAGCCTCCGACATTGCTCTGGAAGAAGCACATCGGTGCAGGATGGTCTTCATTTGCAGTTGCCGGTTCGTTTGCCTTCACGCAGGAACAACGCGCTGCCGACGAGGTGGTCGCGTGCTACGACCTTTCAACAGGCGAAGAGGTCTGGACTCAGGGGAGGGATGCTCGCTTTGATGAATCGATGGGCGGCCCCGGTCCACGCGCCACGCCGACTCTTGCCGCTGGCGCTGTTTTTACAGTGAGTGCGACAGGCCTTCTACAGCGCCTGAAGGCGAGCACCGGCGAGGTTGTCTGGCAGCAGGATTTCAGAATTCTCAGTGGGCGCAAACTCCCCATGTGGGGCTACGCAGGATCGCCTTTGGTGACGAACTCCTTGGTTGTCATTTTCGCAGGTGGCACTGGAGACAACGGGGTGATGGCGTTTGACGCAGCCACCGGAGAACTACGCTGGTCGGTCGCCTGTGGACCCGAATCATATAGTTCGCCACAGCTCAGCAAGGTTTTGGGCGAAGACACAATTCTCATGCTGACAAACGAGGGAGTGCTCTTGCTCGACCCTGCGACCGGAAAGGTACGGCTGAACTACGAGTGGAAGTTTCAAGGCTATCGTGCGCTGCAACCGACGGTGATCGGCGAAGACGTGATTTTGCTGCCGACCCCGATGTCAGAGGGCACCCGTGCCATCCGAGTCAGCAAGCAGGGCGATCAACTCGCTTCGAAAGAACTCTGGACAACGAAGCAATTGAAGCCCGATTTTACCGAATTGATCGCGCACCAAGGGTATCTCTATGGCATCGATGGATCCATGTTCAGTTGCGTGGATCTGAAGACCGGCGAGCGTATGTGGAAAGATGGTCGCTACGGCAAGGGCCAAGCGTTGTTGCTGGCATCTACCGATCAAATCTTAATCGCTGCCGAAAACGGACGTGTGGTGCTTTTGGCGGCCAATGCCAAGACACACCAGGAGATTACCTCCTTTACTGCGCTCAAGGGCAAAACCTGGAATCATCCAGTTGTGGTCG
>CAZCAL010000203.1:0-8004 GCA_964496625.1 uncultured Verrucomicrobiaceae bacterium
GTCGTCTTCATCTCCGTGCCGCACAAGGGTAGCCAGATGGCGGATTTACGCATCGTGCAGCTGTTTGTGCAGCTCATCAAACTGCCTGTCCAAGCAGCTCAACTCGCGACGACAGCTCTCACTGAAGATCCAAGGTATCTCAACCCTGCATTGCTCAACTTCCATTCACTGGGCCTTCGTAGCGTTGACATGTTATCACCAAAACACCCCTACTTCGCAGCCATCAACATGCGTCCTCTCACTGCCCCCTTTCACTCCATCATTGGCAATCGAGGCAAAGACACTTCACGAGAAGATAGTTCCGATGGCGTCGTCCCCTACTGGAGTTCTCATGTTGAAGGGGCACAGTCTGAGCTCATCGTTCCCTACGGGCACAGTTGCACGACGAAGCCAGAGACAGTGTCCGAGATCTTACGTATCCTGCGACTTCATGCTCAAGGCAAAGCGGTTGCAGCCGGGATGTGATAGCTCTGCATCCACCACGCTACGCGCTCTTCGTCGGTCGGTTCCGGCTTTCCCATGCGTTTTTGCCAGACCTTCTCATAGCCTGCGCGCTTAGCTTTCTGGATCTCCGCAAGGCTCGGCTCGGTCGGCGGATCGGGCAGTGCGCCGCGATCTCCACTGGTCTTCACCCAATCGTCCAAAGTCGCACGCAACGATGAAATCTCCGCTGGAGGCTGGGCACTGACAGCGAGGTTTTTCATCCCTAGCGGGTCCGCCTTCAAATCATAAAACTCAATCGTCGCGCGGGTGGGCTGCATCCAGAGGGATTGCAATTCATCCAATCCACCACTGCGCTGCAATGCCCGCAACAAGGGCATGCCAGGGTATTGCTCCTCCTTGTAGCTGGACCAATTTAGACGGCTAGTTTCAGGATGGAAATTTTGCACCAACCAATCATTCTTGGTGATCACCGCACGAATGCGATCTTGCGCATCACCACAACGATCCCGCGCGGCGAAGACATGATCCCGCTGCGGAAAGATTGAGCCAAGCAGATTCTTCCCATCCATCCAATCCGGTATTGGCAAACCTGCCAGCGCCAGTACAGTCGGCGCAAGATCGACCAAACTCACGAGCCCATCTTCCGCACTGTGGGCATCGATACCGGGTCCACGCATCAGCAGGGGCACGTGCAGTCCTTCCACACTGAGCCACTGTTTCCCCCAAGGCATCGGCCGCCCGTGATCCGCAAAAAAGATCACTAGAGTGTCTTCCAGCACTCCTTCCTGCGACAACTGATCCAGGATGACACCGACGCGATGATCCACCATCTCGACACTGCGCTGATAAGCATACCAATCGCGCCGCATCAGTGGATGGTCTGGGTAATTGGGCGGCAGCTTGATGGCGGCCAATTCATCTGCCGGAAAAGACTCGGGAATCGGAAATGGACGATGGGGTTCACTGATCTGGAACTGCGCAAAGAAGCGCTGCTCAGGCTTGCGTTTCCGCCAATCATCTCCGTTGAACATGACCTTTGGATCGTGCGCAAAGTTGTAGTGCGTCTTCCCCTTCGTGATCTTTTTGCCGCTGCGGACCGTGTCTGGAGCGGGTGCATTCGTCACGAACCAGCCCGCCTCGCGCAGAGACGTTGGCAGCGGCTTGTAGGGTGGTGGCAGAGGCTGAGGATTCTCAACGTCGTGGGCGTGCAATCCCGTCTTCGTTTGATAGGTGCCCAAGATGAACGCAGACCTCGAAGCACTGCACACCGGTGCGGATGAGTAGGCACGCGAGTAACTCCGCCCTTCCCGGACAAGCCGGTCAAGATTCGGAGTCTTCACACCCGACGCACCTAGTGCAGCGATGTCTGGTGACATGTCATCTGCAATGATCCAAACCACATTCCGCGCCGCCGCAGGCAAGGGCAGAGGCAAAAAGGACGAGACGCAAAGACCAGCAAGGAAACAAAAACGCAGCATGCCCTTACAACGATTCAAAACGGCGATTCTGCACGCTGATTACCGCCTACCCACCATCAGGCAGGTGGTCTCTGGTTGATAGAGGTAACCGATGCCAAAATCAATAGGCTGGGCATTGTGCGCACCGTTGCGATAGGCCTGCGCCAAGTCGGGTTGTTGGCATTTTTCACCGAAGAGATCGAGGTTGCGCTGATAATTCCCGAAGAGCTGGAGCGCCCAACCCGCCTTGATGAAATCACGATAGGGCACTCCGGAAGCGTCCTGCACAATCGCAGGTGAGTGGGTCAGCAAGAAATTGCGAACGACCGAGAAGGAGTCTTCATGCAGCAGGTAAGAGGCGCTCTTCAAAAAGGCCGGTGGATTGCCAGACTGCGCGACGAAGTGAAACAGCGGCGAGCTGGCAGACATGCTGTCATCCGAGAGGTCCTGCTTCACATAAAAAATGCGGCGCAGCGTTCCGTATGGAGAACGAGCCCGAATCATCAACCCAGAGCCATTGCCATCCGCCGCCTGAACGATGACAGGCGTGCCATCACTGCTGAGGCGGATCAGATCCACCGAATCAATGACGTGCCCACTGCGGGCCAAGAACACCAACAAAGAAGGCAATACGCCGCGAAATCTGGAGGACTGCAAATCGGTGCGCATGTCCTTCGTGATGAAGAAACTAAACTGCATCACGTTGCTCAAAGCAGTGCCTAACGAATCAAAACCGTTGGCCAAATCATTGGAACCCAGACTGCTGATATCAGGCAACGCTTCCGCTGGTTCCAGACCACATAGGATGTAGGTGTCTGCCTGTGGGAAGAAGGCGTTTGCGAAAAGGAAATCTGGCCCGCTGAAAGGATAAAACACCGCTCGTGACGCTACCAAATCGGCGATCTGTGCCGCAGCCCAGCGCCTGACCGGAACCTCATGCCGCCATTGATAGTCGCGCCAGTAGTCATCAAGTTTTGCCTTGTGCGCGACCCAGGCAGGCGTGCGGCGCACATCGTCAAAGCCATTGCGTGAGGAATGCCCTGGGAGTCCTGCCAGCAGGCGTGCCGCATCATCGATTGAGCCCGCCTTACCAGGTAGATTTAACGCCTGGGCAGCCGTAAAAAGAGCCGTGCCGGAAGGTGCCTCTGCGCGTCGGACGGTAGTCGTCTCAGGAGTCAGCGCATTGCCGATATTGGTCAGCTGCTGGATGGTGGAAAGATTGCGCACCCCAGGCGGCAATACGCAACCAGAGAGCACGGCGACGAATGCGAAAAACGGAGCGCCGAAAAAGCTGCGCCGAGCGAATGCGGTGAGAGAGAAACCGATCATGCAGCGCCTCTTATGCCATGAGATTGCAATGCGAGCCAGCGAATTGAAATCAAGCTCTCTTAATGGTCAACCCACATACACCCTTGGCACTCGGGTATTGATGTTAGTCAGCACTTCATAGGCGATCGTGCCCGCCCACTCCGCGATATTTTCAGCCGTCACACTCGCATCTGGAGTTTCTCCCAAGAGGACCACTTCATCGCCATTGTAGGCCGTGCCTTGCTCCAGATTCACCATCATTTGGTCCATGCAGACACGGCCAGCGACGGGATACCTCTTCCCTCTGATGATCACCTCAGACCGATTCGACAGCGCCCGAAAATAACCGTCCCCATAACCAGCAGGAATCGTGACGATGCGCGTCGCGTGATCGCTCTGCCAGGTGGATCCATAGCTGACGGGATGCCCTGGTTGCACGACCTTAAAGTAAGCGACGCGACTCTTCCAGCTCAGCGCAGCCTGCACCGCGATGGTGCGTTGGCACTCACTCGATGGATACACGCCATACAAGAGGATTCCGGGGCGGACCATCTCCAGATGACTCTCTGGCAGCTGTAGGACACCTCCGCTATTGGCAATGTGCCTGCACGGCATCGGCAAGGATCGACGGGGGAAAAATTCGGTCACCTCAGTGAAGCGCTCCAACTGCAATCGCGCATGTCCCAGATCCGCTGCATCCGCGTTGGCAAAATGAGAGTAGATCCCCTCGATATCGCAGTGGCGACATTGCAGTGCGGCCTCGAGAAGCTTTCCTGCGCTGTAGTAGTGCACACCGATGCGCTCCATACCTGTATCGATTTTGAGATGCACCTTCGCTCTCACTTTGAGTGCAGCAGCAGCTTCATCGATGAGCTGCAATTTCTCCACCGACGATGCAGTGAAGGAAAGGTTCTCCTTCAAAAACAGTGGAATCTGATCCGCCGCGATCCCACCAAAGACCAGGATCGGAGACTGAACGCCATGCTCCCGCAGTAGCACTGCCTCCTCCAAAAAGGCGACGCCCAGCATGTCGATGCCCTGCCGCTCCAAGAGACGTGCGATTTCGATGATGCCGTGCCCATACGCATTCGCCTTCACAATACCCATCACCTTTGACTGCCCGACGGCAGCCCGGATGGCCCGCAAATTGGCGACGATTCGCGTCTGGTTGACCTCCACAAACGTGGGGCGCATGACCTCCGAACTGGTCGCCACCAACTGATGGAGCGGAGGATTCACGAGAGGATGCTACGCACTGCGTCCGTCGTTTCTTGAAAGGCAGCATCGCTGACAGACGGCGCCAAAGAATCCCTCCATCCAGGTTCAGGCACAGGGAGATTGATCCATGATCGACACCCGCCGTAGCTCTTTGAATACGGGAAGGTCCAGCGGTCCGGTAGCTTCCAGGTGCGCACCAGCGCGACATTCAAGCAGCTCTCTTCATCATAGACAAAGCGCTCCTTGATCACGTCTTCATGCCAGACATGCAACGGAGCCAATGCGACGACCTTGTCCCAATCCGTGACCCGCCAAACTTGAATCAGCTCTGCGAAGTAATCGATATCAACACTGGTGCGACCTTCTTCAGGGGGGAAGACAAAGCGATCTGGGTCGGGTGCCTGCCAGGTCAACTTCTCGCCCTGCGTGTGAAACCATGTCGGGAAGAGGAAGAACTCCTTGTGTTTGAACTCAAAACCCCCACGGCCCTCATGAATCCCCCCCTTGCGCAGAATGAGGCTCATCGCGCCTGTGCCGAGCGCCTCGCACACATTCGCCCACTCCTTGAATCCGATGGTTGTTTCTGTTTCTGACATGCGCCCTCCATACACTGACGCCGCTGACTGTGCAAGACTGTGAAGTTTTGCTGGCAAGCGCCAACCAGCGACTATCCTGTGCGCATCATGCCCGCCCTCACTGACATCGTCGCTCACGCCAATGCCCTGCTGCGCCTCACCGAAATCCCCGACTACGGGAACGCTCTGAACGGACTGCAGTTGGAGAATAGCAACGGCGAAGTGACTCGCATTGCCGCAGCCGTGGATGCGACGCTCCCAGTGATGCAAAAAGCCGTGGAGGCAGGCGCAGATCTGCTGGTGGTGCATCACGGGATGTTCTGGAGTGGCCTGCAAACCATCACTGGGCCGGTGTTTCAAAAGGTGACCTTAGCAGGACGCCACCAACTCGCCATTTACAGCGCCCACTTGCCCTTGGATGTGCACCCACAACTCGGGAACAATGCCCTACTTGCTCGCAGTCTCGGCCTTGAGCCCGACGGTGGTTTTCTGGACTTCAAGACCATCAAAGTCGGCGTCACCACCACGGGTGAAGTCGCTCTCGATGACCTCACGACACGTCTCAAAGGTTCACTCAACGGTCCCGTGCACGTTTGTGCGGGAGGGCCTACAATCTGTCGGCGCATCGGCATCTCCACCGGCGGCTCCGGCTCAGAGGTCGCTGCAGCGAAGGCAGCCGGACTCGATACTTTCATCACTGGGGAAGGCCCGCACTGGAGCTACACGCTCGCCGAAGAACTAGGCATTAACGTCCTCTATGGCGGCCACTACGCCACCGAGACCTTCGGTGTGAAAGCGCTGGCAGAGCATCTGGCGCAGCAATTCGGTATTGACTGGAGCTTCATCGATCATCCCACCGGAATGTGATCGGGCACAATAAATCCAAAATCGTCCAGCCTCATCCCTCTCAGCAGAATCTCCGTTTCGATCCCCGGCGCGATGCCATGGACGCCGAGGCCATCCTCCCTTATCTCATAAGCCAGCCCCGGCAGCAGTCGGCCCACGGAATTCGATAACGATCCGAGCTGACGATCACTTGCCCCTGGAGGCATCGGCGGTTCTAGAACCTCCAAGGCAAGGAGCGCGCCGGTAGATTCATCCAGCCAACCTCGCAGCACCGGCACCCCGAGACGTTGGGATGCGGAGGCACGAGTCGGCTCATCGATTCTGGAATCGAGACAGTACACCGCCGCAAATGCGGAGCCTGTAGATAACTCCGTAAGGTGATCCAGTCCAACAAACGCAAACACTCCCTGAACGGTCTCGGGGGGCCGAGAGTTCGTCAAAACATTGCCATGACGCTGGGCAAAGAGGGCGAGCGTGCGGTACAAGACACTCTCCGCAGGCAATGCACACCACAGCCCACTGCCCTTGCCGATCCATCCGATTTCGAGCAGCCGCTCTGCATTCGCACGACACTGCCGCATCTCTCGCTCGCTCAGTCCAGCGAGCGAAGGGAGTCGAGGCTCCGATTCATCGCGAAGGATTCGCCTGCCGCTAAAGGCCTCGGCGTTGAGCTTGGCTAAAACCTGCCGAACGACGGCGGTCGAAGCCCCACGGGCAGTCAGCGCTTCACCAAAAAAGACCCCGACCGGATAGCGCAATCGCTTGGGCCATTTGCCAAAAAAACGACCACCATAGAACGAGAACACAGAGCCCCAGAGACCATCAAGGAAGACCGGCATCACTGGCGAGTCCGCCTGACGAGCCATCAGTTCAAACCCCTTGCGCAACTCATTCATCATCCCGTGCCGCGTCAATTGGCCTTCAGGAAAGAGACAAACCACTTGCCCCTCTTTTAGCGCCCCAGCCACCGTGCGCACCGCGTCTTTTGCTCGAGTGGGCGAGATCGGCACCGTGCCAAAGATTCGCAGTAATCCGTTCAGCCACCAAGCCTTGTAAAACTCCTCCCAAATCACAAAGCGCACCGGGCGTCCACAGGCAGCAGTAAGAATCAAGGCATCCACATAGCTAATATGATTTGGCAGCAGCAGCACTGGGCCGCTTTTCGGGATACGCTCGGCGTGATGCGTCTGCACCTTGTAAATACTACGCACAATCGCCAGACCTACGAACCGGATCAAGTCCTGCGGCAGCAGACGCATCGTTTAGAGCGTCGCCATGGCCATCGCAATCGCAAAGAACATCAATTGCTGGCCGCCAGAGAGCCCTACGTTCTTCAGCACGATCACCACTCCGCCGACCAAGATCGTCGCGATGCAATCCAACAGGTTGATCGCCGCCATGATTCGCCCTCGTTCTTCAGGCGCTGCACGATCCTGTACAAAGGCATACAACGGCACCATGAAGCAACCACCCGCAATCCCCGTAAACACCAGCGAAGCATCCATCGCCACGCTGCCAAGCGTCACCCAACCTGCCGCCAGCAACCCCGCCACCATCCCAAATCCAGCCACCGGGATCAGTCCCAACTCCAATCGCTTGCGACAGATTGCTCCCGCCACAACGCTGCCGATGATGACCCCTAAACCCAAGAGTGCCGCCAGCTTGCTCACTTCCGCCGGTCCCCGTCCCATCTCAGCAGCCAGCGTCACCACGATCATGCCGACTGCGTTTGAGACGAACCAAAAGAAGCTAATACCAAGTCCAGCCAAACGTAGGGAGCGCTTCGCGAACAGCAGCTTTACCTGGCCAAAATGCTCCCATACCACCGAACGATGAAACTTTACTGCTGGATGGGCCGGAGTCTTCAAGATCGCCGTGGAAGCAGCCAATTGAAGCAGCCCCACAACGGTGATCACAATCAATGGCCAGAGCATTGATCCCCAGGGGCTATGCCCGCCTTCGAGCAGCCTTTCAAAGCACGTTCCGCCTGCCCAGATGCCTGCCAGCACACAGGCCAGCATCGTCATTTGAAGCAGTCCGCTGACCGGGCCGAGGCGCTTCGTGCCGACCAATTCCTTCATGATTCCAAGCTTTGCTGGACTGAAAAAGGTGGATTGAGCAGCCAACAAAAAGAACCCCGCTAGCCCCAGCAAAAG
>CAZCAL010000204.1:0-8003 GCA_964496625.1 uncultured Verrucomicrobiaceae bacterium
GGGACAAGGTGGCAAAGATAACGAACGAGGTCCAGAGGGACTTGCGTGATTGGTGGTCTGTAATTCAGCGCAGGGATAAGTGAAAAGTGGTAAGTGATAAGTGATAAGGGGAATGCACGGGGCGCAGGGCGCAGTCAATACATAGGTAACACTGGTTTGGGGTTGGGATACACTCGTTGGTTGGTTTCAGGGTTAGATGATGCTCGGGGCTTGCCGCAGTGGTATGGACATGAAAACCAGCGCCTCGTTCTCGGAAGGCTCTCCGTGAGAGACGTTTCGACGAAGCTAGATCCCCAGCGCCTTGCGACATGCGCTGCGCACGAAGCACGAAGCACGAAGCGCCCCACCTTCACAAAGTAGTTTTCTAGACAGTCCACGGGAGATCTAAATCCGCATTCACTAGAATGACTGTAATTAAGGTTCTGGATCAATGGGCAATGAATTCTAGATGGTATGGCGAATCTAACGCACTCACCGACCATGAAAGCCTTGCTCCTCTTTGTCCTCGCCTTGGGTCTTGCCTCCTCCGATGCGCTTGCTGCTGCTCCAGGAGATCACATTGCAGAGATCTCTACCATTCGCGGCACCACCTTCCGCAAATGTGTGATCGTTCGCATCTATCCAGACGGCGTTTCCTTCACCCATTCCAAGGGCGCGGCAAAGATCCAGTTCACCGATCTGGAGTCTGAGTGGCGGGACGAGCTGGGATACGACTCGAAGAAAGCGGCTGCCTATCAAAAAGACTTGGCGGAACGCCGCAAGCTCGAATCCGAACGCCGTGCTCAACTGCAGCAGGATCGGGCGCGAGCACAGATTTTGGCCCAAGAAGCGCAGATCAAGCACCTGCAGCTACTAGAGCGCCAGTATCTTGAGGCAGCCGCACGCCGGGATGCCGCCATCGCGCAGGGGCAGGGTGGACTACTACCTGCCGTGGGCTTCCCCGGCATCTACTACGGCCCAATCAACGAACTCACAGGTCCGGTTTATGGCGGGCAGCAGTGGCGTGGACGTCACGGGACTTACAGCACTACAGCCTCAATCGGGTGCGGCTCTGGCGGCATCCTCGCCTATCGCAGCTCGCGCTATCCAACGGCCTATGGCTACAGTGGCTATCACAACCCGGCGCGAGGTCATGGACTCGTGACGACGTATGCATCCATCGGCTGCGGCTCCGGCGGGATCTTGTCCTCACGGACGGTTGGCTATTCAACGGCGCATCGCCAAAACCTCCAGTACAGCCCAACGCTGGGCATCTACGAGGGTGGCAAATTCATCAATTACGGTGGCTTCTTGCCAATCGCCTACGGCGGTCGCCAGATGCCAGGGGCCTTCGGCGCAGGGGGCTATGGCCAGGGAGCCTATGGCGGGGTGTGTGTCCCAGCCATGCACGGCACGGGTGCCGTCTGCCGCACTGGCAGCGCAGTGGTCGCCCCACCAGTCAGCCACTAAGATTCTAAAGGAGGCGATGGGATGGGTGCCCACGCACCCCCAAGGCGCTCACTTCCGCTTCAGCGTGATGCGCTTGAAGCGACCGCTACCTTCCTCGCTGACGCTGGCGATTTCCTGATCGTTCACCAGCACGTTGTGGACGATGCGGCGGTAGTAGCTGTTCATCGGGTAAAGCACTGCCGGCACGCCGGTGGCACGCACACGATTGGCGAGCTCCTTGACCCGATGCACCAGCTTATCCTCGCGCATGGAGCGGTAATACTCCACATCGACGCGGATGCGGGGTGCATCTGGGAGGTGGCGCCGGAGGATGCGATTCACCAAGTACTGCATGTCATCGAGGATCTCTCCCCGGCGTCCGATCAGGGGTTCAGTGTCCTCAGTCAGAATCTGCAACGTAGGGCCTTCGGGGCTGTCTTCTTCTTCAATCTGCACGGTGAATCCGAGGTATCCGAGCATCGAATCGAGAATGTGGCGCGAGTGGTCGAGGGGAGTCATGGCAGCGATCAGTGAAAAAGATTCAAACCAATAGAACGGCCCCGCCGAATTGCATCCCCGACTTTTCAGAAAACACTCCTGCACGCCCCCACTCCACGGGAGGGCGCTGCATTCCCAGCGGACGCTTGCAGCGCAGCGCATTCTGGTTCTTTGTGGACAATGAGAACAAATTTCTGTGCGGCATTCCGGCGACGTCTGAGCGCTACCGTTTTCCCCTTGGGATGGATCGGCAGTTTTTTCTGCTGGCTACCTGCGGGCATCGCTGCCGAATCGACGCACCCGAACATCGTCTTCGTTCTTTCGGACGATCACAGTTATCCGTATCTGGGCTGCTATGGTGAGCCCGAAATGAAGACGCCAAATCTGGACCGGTTTGCGGCAGAGGGCTTCAAGGGGCGACGCATGTTTACCGCTGCGCCTCAATGTGTCCCATCGCGGGCGAGCATCCTCACGGGGCGTTCGGCGGTGGCCTGCCGCATCACTCGTTTCAGTTCGCCGCTGCCGCGTGATGAGATTACGTTTCCTGAAATCTTGAAGAAGGAGGCGGGTTATTTCGTGGGTGTTTTGGGACGCAGCTATCACCTTGATGGCTCAGGACGTGGCCCTGAAGTGAGTCAGCGTGTCTTCGAAGAAGCACACATGGTGACCTTCAAAGAGCGCTTCGATTTTGTCGATGCCACGGGTCAGGAAAATGTGCCGATGAAGATGAAGGAGTTCTTTGATCAGCGGCCTGACAAGCAGCCCTACTTTCTCTGGGTCAACTTCAGTGATCCTCATCATCCGTGGACGACGGGGCAAACTCCGCCGGACCCTGCAAAGGTTCGCGTGCCGGGCTTTCTGCCAGACCTCCCAGGGGTCCGCAAGGATCTGTCTGAATACATGGGCGAAGTCGAACATGCGGACGCGGATTTTCAGACGGTGCTGGACATCATCAAGGAGCGCGCAGGCCTTGAGAATACGCTGATTCTTTTCATGGGAGATAACGGCATGGCCTTCCCCAGTGGCAAGGGTAACCTCCATGACCCAGGCCTGAACGTGCCTCTTTTGGCCTGGTGGCCGGGCGTGATTCCTGCGGGTGGAGATTCGGATGTCCTCATGTCTGGCGAGGACATCGGACCGACCTGCCTACAAGCGGCGGGCTTAGCTGTGCCGGAGCGTATGAGCGGCGTCGGATTCCTGCCGCTGTTGCGTGGTGAGGAGTTCAAAAGCCGCAGTTACATCTTTGCAGAGCGTGGTCCCCATGGAGGTGCCACGTTCACGGAAAACACCCTCGCCAGTGCCGTTGATTATAGTCGCGCCGTTCGTTCTTCTCGATACAAGCTGATCTACAACGTGACGCCAAATCTGGCCTATGCCCCGGTTGACAGCGCGGGCAATCCCGGTTGGCAGGAGATGGTGAAGGCGCACGCGGATCAGGCCTTAGCCTCAGAGTTTGAGACACTCTACTTCACCAGTCCGCGCCCGGTGTATGAGATCTACGATTTGGAAAGTGATCCCGCAGAACTGCATAACATCGCTGGCCAGTCTGAACTCAAAGACACTGAGCGGGAGTTGAAGGAAGCGCTTCAGCGGAAGATGATCTTAGACTTCGATTACCTGCCTCTGCCGATTCCCTCCGATCCAAAGAAGAAAGGTGGCGGAGCACAGAAGGGTGGAGCAGATGCCAGCCGCCTGCCCATGTTTCTGAATAAGGACGCAGATCACGACGGCAGGCTCACCCTGGAAGAATTTGGGAAAGGTCGGCCCCCTGCGGACGCGGAAGCCTGGTTCAAAGCCCGCGACCAAGATCACGATGGTTTTGTCAGCAAAGAGGAATTCCTCTCTGCGAGCGTGCCGAATGCACCGAAGCGCTAGGGGGCCGTTCTCTCACTTCACGACCGCCTTCACCCATTCCCGCAGCTCATTGCGCAGAGGCAGATCGCGCAATACCCAGGCATCCGTGTGATTTGGGAAGGGGAACGCATGAAATGTCCAGTTGCCGAGGATGCCGGTCGCTTTCAGGTAGGCTTCGGTGGCCGCAGTGCCGCCGCCTTCTTGGCTGATCCACTGCGGACGATGGCCCAGCCTTTGAAGGCGCGCCAAAGCAGACACTCTGTCTGCACCGACGTATGGCCACTGCTCCCGAACTCCGTCGTAGTGACTGTGGCAAACAAAACCGCGCCAGAGTTTCGCGATGTCATCATCATGCAGGCCGATGTAATTGCAGCCAATGCTGCCACGCGAAAAACCGCAGAGGATCACACGGTCTGCATCACCACCCCACTGCGCACACACGTTCTTCACGGTCTCGATGCAATAGTGGGTCGTCTCCTCCACATTTCCCCACCACTTTTTGGCATTGCGCTTCCCCTTGGCATCGACTTCGACATACGGCATACAAATCCAAAGGTAGCCACGCCCAGCACTGATCCCGTAGCCGAGATTGCTGCCCTCGACCGTTCCTTCAGACACGTCGCCGAGAGCGTTCTTGAACCCACCATTCCCGGCGTACTCCACGAGCACAGGCATCTTTGCGTCAGCGGTCCAGTCCGTGGGAAGATAGAGCAAGTGATGGACCTCCGTGCCTTCCCAGCCTTTGGTCGTTAGCGCAATGCGCTTCCCTGGTGCTGGCAATCCTTGCGATACCTCAGGGACCACAAGATCTTTGGCGATGTCATTGAGATTGCCCGGCGAAACATCCGCCGCGAATGTGCAAGGCATCGAAGAACTGAGGGCGCAGATAACTAAAAGGCGGAGTGGATTCACAGTGAGACAAACGTGTCGTGAGCAACTCGGGTTGCATGGGTAGCGTTTGGTGATCAATTCCAGGCAATGCGTGCTTCATCCTTTCTATCGTCTTCTTGCAGTGTGGTTTTTTGCTTCTTTGGAATGCTGGCACTCAATGGTTGCAGCAATCACCATCAGCCGGTTTCCATCCAAGCGCGTCCTGACATCACGGGTGTCCGCATTGCTCCGGTGGAAGTCGCAAGCAATGCCTACCAGCAACCCTCCGGCATCGATACCTCCACCTCAGACAAGTGGGGATCGCGCGCCTATCGCTGGAGCCAAGGGGACAACATCGTCGGACTCGTCGGCAATATCGTGTCCAGTTCGATCGCGGTAGGGCAGCAAGGTGATTTTGCCGCACGGAATGGCGATTACTTTGGTGCGATTGAAAAGGTGATGCGGCGGAGTCTGCCTGACAGCGTGGTACTCGGAACCAACGAAACCTTGCATGGATCAGCATTGGGGCAAAAGCTCACACCCTCTGGCCCCTCGAAGTTGATCTGCACCGTCACGCAGTATGGTCTCGTGCGAACTGGGGTGGATCGAGACGAAGAAGTGCTGGTATCTCCCTGCGTAAGCATTCGCTACGCCCTCATGAACGACAATGGAAAGCTCGCCCTCTTTCGCGTCGCGCAAAACGTCACGAGTGGCCATAGCTATCCCCTGCGGTCATTGGCGGCGGACCCCACCCTCCTCGTTCGTGAGCTCAACGCAGCCTGTGCCAACGCCGCCCGCGAGTTCAAGTCAGCCATCCGGTAAGAATCGTCCAAGCGCCAAGCGCAGAGCGCCATCCCTCGGAGAGGGATGGGTACCGTACTCATCTCTCTCCGAGAGATGACCCCCACTCCAAGAAAAGCAGCTAGTTCCCCGCCGCCTCATCGTTTCCCATCCATCCATGCGCCGCTTCATTCTCGCCATTGCCCTTCTCTGCCGCTCTGCCTTTGCCTCAGGCACCCCGAACATCGTCGTCATCCTCGCCGATGACTACGGCTACGGCAGCGCCGGTTGTTATGGAGCCGACGGCAAGCTTGTCCGGACTCCCAACATTGATCGCTTAGCGCGTGAAGGCCGTCGCTTCACCGATGCAAATACCACCTCGTCGGTTTGTTCGCCGACACGCTACTCGGTGCTCACAGGGCGTTACTGCTGGCGCACCTCATTGAAGTTCGAAGTCCTCAGCACCTTCTCTCCGCTGCACATCGAGCCCGGGCGACTCAACATGGCCTCCCTTTTGAAGAAGCACGGCTACCAGACCGCCTCCGTCGGCAAGTGGCATCTTGGTTACGGCACCGCCACCAGCGAGCCCAAGTGGCGCACCGACTACACGGGCGAACTCTCGCCTGGGCCGCTCGATATCGGCTTTGACTACCACTTCGCAGTGCCCAGCAATCATGGCGATCTCACCGGCATCTACGTCGAGAATCGCTTCGTCTATGGCCTGCGCTCTGGAAAGATCCCAGAAGGCATGAGGCTACCCGGCCCCGTGCCAGATGACGATAATTTCAAGCCCACCTATGAGCCTGAGGACACCGAAGGCGGTCGCGGTGCTGGGCGCATTCTTGAGCTCGATGCCCCACGCCGCAAGAACGAGCGCGTCATGGCGACGCTCACCGACAAAGCCACGCATTGGATGGAGCAGCAAAGTTCAGACAAGCCCCTCTTCCTCTACTTCACCCCCGTCGCCGTTCACAACCCAGTCACGCCAGACAAAGACATCGCCGGCCAAAGCGCCGCCGGATTGTATGGCGACTGGATTCATGAGCTGGACCGCAGCGTCGGACACATCCTTGATACGCTGGATAAAACAGGCCGCGCGCAGGACACGCTGGTCATCTTCACCAGTGACAACGGCGGCGTTTTCAAGCCCACAGGGGAGGGACCGCAAGCGGATGCCTACAGGGCAGGCTTCAAAGTGAACGCCGGTCTGCGTGGTGGAAAACACGACGTGTGGGAAGGCGGCTTCAAAGTGCCCTTCATCGTGCGCTGGCCCGGCAAGGCCCCTGCCGGAACCACCTGCGATGAGATGGTGAGCCTCGCCGACATCCTCGCCACCACCGCAGCCGTCGTGGGTGAACCTCTCCCCGCAGCGAAAATCGGCGCGGAAGACAGCTACAGTCTTTTGCCCGCGATCCTTGGCGAAGCAACCGCCAAGCCGATTCGGCCAGACATGATCGTTCACAGCGCGGACGGAGTCTTCGCCGTTCGCAAGGGCCCATGGAAATGGATCGAGGGCATCCCTGAAGACGGCATCAAACCTGGAGTGCGCAAATCACGTGCCGCTGAATTTCATCCACAGCTTTACAACGTTGTGGAAGATCCCGCAGAGACCACGGACCTCATCACCCAGCAGCCCGGCATCGCCAAAGAACTCGCTGACCTGCTGGAGCGTTACCGCGATGGCGGCTACAGCCGAGAGCTCCCGCCCGTGTCCGTCGTGCAGAACTTTGACCTTCCCGCGCCAGAGGGTGAGCCTCTGCTCAAAGAAGACTTTGCCGTCGTGCCCGGCAAACCCTGGGTGCAAGTGCGCGGCACTTGGCTGACCAAAGGCGGCTCTCTCTGGGGTGCCCAGTCACCTCAAGACAAAATCGGTGCCGCCTTGCGCGGTCCAGGTGGTTTCACGGACGCGACCTTGCAATACGATCTCTTCTTCGACGGCGCAGCAGCTCACACCGTGCGCATCCAGCTCGCAGCGGCAGACCATGTGGTGAATGTCGCCGTCAATCGTCATCAAATCAGCATCGTCCGGCAGCGACCCGAAGGGGAAGACGGTCCGCGCACCGAGGTCATCGCCCAGGCGGATCTCTCGCTACGGACGGGTCGTTGGTATCCACTTCGTCTCACCATGAAAGGGGATCAACTCACCGTGCAAACAGGTGGCGTCACTGTCTCGGCCCAGCACCCCGTGCTCGCTGAAGAAAAGAAAGCCTTCGCCCTGATGGTCACCGGGGAGAGGCTCGGCTTCAGGAAGCTTGTCTTGGTGAAGTAGCCACAGGTGGTCTTGCGCCGGGCTTCTCATTGCAGACCAGAAGCACCCAACGCCACAAACGGCGCAATCCCCCTCCGCTGCTCATGATCTCAAATCACTGTATTCAGGCAACGGCTCGCCTTCGGCAAGTGATGTCGCTCCATTCCATTCCCACTCGCCGCCGACTGATCCCAAGCGTTAAATCTAAAAGCTGGGGAGAGGGTGCGCACATTCCGTTTCTGAGAGATGCGGCGTGTTTGATTTCATCACGATTTCTCTTGGATTTCATATTTCTTTCATGAGACCCGACTACACTGAGGCAATG
>CAZCAL010000205.1:0-1095 GCA_964496625.1 uncultured Verrucomicrobiaceae bacterium
CGTGCACCATCACATCGCCTTGAGATGGTTTTTCAAGCCCTCCGAGAACATAGAGGAGCGTCGTTTTCCCAGAACCAGAGGCACCACAAAGGAAGATCTTTTCACCAGGATTCACCGTCAAATTCACACCACGCAGCACAGGCAAATCATGGCCGCCTAGGTGGTAGGTGCGATGAAGATCTGTGGCCACCAGAGGAGCAGCACCTTGAGGTATAACAACGGGCATGGTGCGTAGAGACTGCCGCATCTACGCCTAGCGTCAAGCGCCACCGACGATCTGGCTCCGCTGGCGCACCGATTCAAAGAGCACGATGGCCACAGCGGTCGCCAGATTCAAACTGCGCGTTCCCTGCATCGGGATTGTCAGGGAGTGCCCAGCATGACTGCGCAGCATCGACTCCGGCAAACCACGCGTCTCCGGCCCAAACACCAGCCAAACCTCATCGCCACCCATCGGTGCATCCCAGTGAGCATGCGTCGCTTTTGAAGTCAGAAAAAAAATCGCCGCTCCGGCAGGGATCTCCGATTCCAGAGCTTCCCAGGAGGCCCATTGCCGAACATCCACCTCCTTCCAGTAATCGAGGCCGGCCCGCTTGAGGTGACGATCATCCAAACTGAACCCGAGAGGTTCGATCAAGTGCAAGCGTGCACCGGCCCCGAGACACAATCGCCCGATGGCTCCCGTGTTGTGAGGGATCTCTGGCTGATAGAGGACGACATTGATCATGCCTCGCTCGAGAAGTCTCTCCGCCGCGTTTACTGGGCACCGCCCACGCCTTCAGCATGGAGTTGGTTCACCGGTTGGCCCGCTGGATTGATGACGCGAACATTGACGAAGAAGATCACATTTTTTCTGTCCACTGAGGTGACATTGCTCTTCCAAAAACGCCCAATGATCGGGATGTCCCCAATGATTGGCACCTTGTCATTCACCTCGATTGCCTGTTCATACATCACACCACCGAGAACAATGGTCGCTCCGTCCCAAATTTTCACACCCGTTGTGACCTTGTTGGACTGAAAAATAGGCTGGATGATGCGGTTGTCGACCGGCTGCGGCAACATGATCGTTGCGCCGGAAGGACTGGTGCCAGG
>CAZCAL010000205.1:1105-6460 GCA_964496625.1 uncultured Verrucomicrobiaceae bacterium
TGCCAGGCAAGAAATTATTGATGTCAGAGGCGTAATCTATGAAGCCCTCAAACTCGGTCAGCGCCGGGGTCAAGACGAGGTCCACTTCACGCCCATTTTCAGAGATGACAGGCTCCACTTCCAAGGTGACACCCACCTTCCGCATCTCAAATGCAGTCGGCGTGGACGGAGTAATGGGAGCAAGGTTATTTCCCGCCGAGATTTGACGACCTGCATCCAAGAAGCCGACGCTCTGCGGTAATTCAGGTGGATCAAACTCAGTGGGATATAAAAACTCACGAGCCACGTCAATCGTCGCCTTTTGTCCAGTCTTAGCCACCACACTGGGAGAAATCAAGACATCGGCACCTTTCTTCTGATTCATCGCCCGAATCACCGCCTGAAACTGCGGATCTGTCAGAACACCGCTTACCGCGAAGACACCTGGAGACCTCGACTCTGCTGGCGGCACCGTGATGTTTTCTCCCAACAAACCTTCCAATTTTGGTTTGCCCAAGATTTCACCAGAGCTACGCAGCCCCGAAGTTACAGGAAACTGACCCACGGGCAGACCCGCAAAATTTTGAATCGGAAAATCGTCAGCGAGATTCCCCGACCTTCCATTGCCCGCTGTGCCGCCCGACCCCAAAATACCAGTGGACCCCGGTACATTAACTCCGCCCATCAGCCCCTCGAATCCCATCTCACCGAGGTCTGTTTGCCGCACCTGGATCATCTTCACTGTGATGATCACTTGTTTAGGACCTGCTGTCTCTGCTTGCTCAATCAAGGCATCCACCATCCCCATGTTGTCCATCGTGTTGCGGACGATCAGAAGATTCGAGGCAGGACTATATGCAGCGGAAGCGCCTGGGGGGAAAGTGATGCCCCGACCTGCCAAGAACTCCTGGGCCGTCAGTCGATGGAGGGAGAGATTTGCTCCTGGCGCAGTATTCCCTGTGGCAAATGGATCGGGATTGGCAGCTGGAACGTCCTGCACAGGTGCCGTCTCGATGAACCCGGGAGGGACACGGTATGTTTTCGAGATGATTTCCGTCGATCCCTCCGTGATCGAAACAAATCGCACCGCAAATTCGTCGATCCGTGTCGTGGAATTGCTGGTCTCTGCCACATAGCGCACGACTTCCTCCAGTGGGATGTCATGCAAGTTTAGATCCAAGGGCTTGGCCTGCGCATCCGGTGTCAGAGCAAGCACAAAATCCACCCCCCTCCCCTGCGGGTCAAGGTCACGGCTGCGAATCCGGAGATACTCGACGACTTCCTGCAGGCTCGCCCCAGTAAATTCCACCTTCGGAATGATGATATCCCGCAGACGCTGCTGGATGCGCTCACGATTGCCGACCAAAGTCCCACGCGCATCCTCAGTTTGTTGTGCGAACCGAGCCAAGGCTGCAGCATTTGGCGGCACTTGATCTGCCCACAGTCCGTTCACTCCATTGAGCATCTTGGAACGCGTGTGATCTCTGGCAGCATCAAAATAGATGGCCCTCTTTTGCTCTGCGCTCTCCATTCCTCTGCGGGCCGCGACGTTGTAACCATCGATGCGAAGGACGTCCTTATAAGTGTCGATCGCTTTATCAAAGTCGCCCAACTCCAACAAAGAGGCCGCTTTCTGCAAAAGGTCCTGCACCCCTTTGGTATTCGTAATGTGCTGTGGAGTGAGCGCCGGTGGGAAGCGATCCGTATCCCCCAGCTCTTTTTTCACCTTCTCCACAAGGCGATGATGAGGGGCGACCTCGGGGGCCGAGACTGCCGTGAGAAGCTCATTGGCCTCTTTATACCGCCCTTCCAGTGCCAATTCCTTGGCGCGGAACGCTGCACTGACCGCATATCCCTCCCGGGCACGGTCTTTGGCGGCCTGTGCCAAGGGGGCATCTGGCAAAGACTGATAGAGGCTTGAGTAAATCCCAAGAGCCGCCTCGTATTTACCGCTTTGCAGCATCACATCGGCTTCATGCAGTTGCATCTCAGCCTCACTGACCTTGGCCATTCGCCGCTGGATTTCCGCCGCTGCAATGGAGGAAAGATCACCCCCCTCCCCAGCCTGAACAGACACCCGACCGGTTGTCAAAAACGCAGTCATCCCACCCGCAAGCAGCAAGGAAAGATTTAGAGGCTGAAGAAGATAGGCGCGGAGCATGGACGCTTTCGGGAAAAAAACGGACCTCATGCATACCAGAGAATCCGTTTTCGCCCAAGACATTTTCACCAAGTCCGGCAAATTTCGCATCGAAATGGCAAAATAATCCAGCCAGCAGCGAAAAACCTTGCCCGCAGCCTGCCCGCTCCCCAAAGTAACAAGGCACCCCAAACAGGCATAATTCCGCCCAAATCGGGTTGAATGCACTGCTGGGTCAAAGCCCAACCCTCCAACTCCACCCTTACTCATCCCATGAGCCAAATCGTCCCCATGATCTCCTCCGGCGTCGCCGGCCCCCTCGGTGTTCTTCACCTCCCCCGTGTCTGGCTGAAGGCCTCCCTTCACGCAGCTGGCAAAATCCACCCCGACTACACCGTCGGCTGCGGTTATGACAAGCTCACGACCGACGATCTCGGCATCAAGTGGGATGACTTCTACGCCTTCATCAAGGACAGCAAGCCCACCTACGCGCAGTGTGAAGCCTGGGTCGCCGCCTACCCTGGCGTCAAGCTGACCAAAGCAGACATCTACCGCCACAACGCCAACATCCGCGGCTACATCCATGACGACGAGACCCGCAAGAGCATCCTCGCCTCCGCCGGCATGGCCGACGACGGCTCCTGTAACCCCGGCGCCGTTGATCTCAACAACATCGACGACTGGGCCATCTTCCACGCCCAAGAGCTGAAGTAAGCTCCGGCGGGAACTCCCGTTCTCTCTCAAAGCCGACCTTGGATCTTCCGAGGGCGGCTTTTTTGTATCTTTCTAATGATCACCACCCATGGTGGCCATGGGAGTGGTGGCTGTAGCGTGGGGCGCAGTAGTTGCTATAGGATCGCCCGTACCCGTAGCTGCGGCCTCGGTAGCCGTGATCATTGCGATTGGCCAGGGCGTACCCTGCCAGACCCGCAGCGGCGACGCCGAGCACGGCGACACCGGGATCAACCACCTGCTGTGGGCGGCCATACGCATCGTAGGCGGTGGTGCAACTGACACCCGTCACAGCCATCAACCCGGCCGCGACCCAGCGAATGAAATTTTGTTTCATGTAGGGTCTGACGGGGACCCACATCCGTTTATTCAATCCGCGCAAAAAAAAATATCCCGCTGCGAAGAATGTCCATCGCTAAGCGAAGTGATCGCTGAGCCTCTGGATTGACTTGGAGTCGCCATACGCGGCTATGTAGGCGGTGACGGCATCGGCGGGCGAACGACCGTTCAGAACGTTCTCCGCATCCCCATGCATATCAAAACTGAGAAAACGGGTGAGGTAGTAGCTGAACGCACACTTGGCTGATTGGCGGTCAAGCAGGCCGCCTGAAATGCCCAGTTCGACGCGAACGAAGAAGGCCAAAAGAGCATCGTAGGCGTCGCGCAACTGAGCCTGCTCATCGGTAAAGGCCTCGTCAGGTTTCATCTGATTGTGATCCCTGAGGGCCAAGAGAGCATCCCTGTTTCTGACAAGGATCTCCCGATTATCAAGGGTGATCTTCCGCACCGTATAGTCCACCGCCACCGCTGCAAGCCGCAGCAGCGGATCTGACTGAAAGGTCTTTACAAAGTCATCCAGCTTCGCTGCACGCTGCCAGTCTTGTGAGCGCTTCCATTGATAGAGCCCGACGCCAAAAGTGACCGCCGCACCGACGAGTGCGATGATGCTGAGCACCATCTCCACAAGGTTTTTGGTCTCTCCAGTCATGGTTGATGGCTCCTAAAAGAGCGCTGGAGATCAACCCAGCGCCCCGAAGTTCGCAGGGGTTCACCCGAGCGCCGCGCGGATCGCATCGCCGATCTCGGCGGTGTTCACCTTCCGTGTTCCTGGGGCACCGGTGAAAATATCGCCCGTGCGGAGGCCCTCGCTGATGACCTGACGGACGGCGTTTTCGATGGACACTGCGGCAGCTTCTTGACCGAGTGAGAAGCGCAGAAGAAGAGCGGCGGAAAGGATCTGTGCAATCGGATTGGCGATGCCCATGCCAGCAATATCTGGGGCAGTGCCGCCACTTGGCTCAAAGAGACCAAAGTAGAGTCCGTCTGCCTTTTGCTTGCCGAGGCTGGCGCTGGCCAGCATTCCCAGCGATCCGCAGATCATTGCCATTTCGTCACTGAGGATATCGCCAAAGAGGTTCTCAGTGACCATGACGTCAAAGCTGCGCGGGGCCTTGATGAGCTGCATCGCGGCATTGTCCACATAGAGATGGGCCAGGGTGACGTCGGGGTATTGCTTCGCTACCTCGATCATCGTCTCCCGCCACAGCACGGAGTTTGTCAGCACGTTGGCTTTGTCCACCGAGGTCACATGCTTACTGCGGAGTTGCGCGGCCTTGAAGGCCACGTGACCGATGCGCTCGATCTCGCTCTTCTTATACACCATGGTGTCGATGACTTCGATGTCGCCATCTGGCAGTGTGGTGCAGCTTTTGGGTTGGCCAAAATAGAGGCCGCCCGTGAGTTCCCGCACGCAGAGCACGTCAAAACCGCCCTCCACCAAGTCCGCACGGACGGGCGAGGAAGCGGTGAGCGCAGGGTAACAGATGCCGGGGCGGAGGTTGGCAAACAGGCCAAAGTGTTTGCGAATGGGCAGCAGGGCGGCGCGCTCTGGCTGTTCATTGGGTGGCAGGCTTTCCCATTTTGGGCCACCGACGGAGCCGAAGAGGATCGCATCGCTGGCCTCACAGGCACTGATCGTTTCCGCAGGCAATGCCTTTCCCACCGCATCTATGGCGGCACCACCGACGAGTTGGTGGTTGTAATTAAAGGACATGTCGCTCTTAGCGGCGACGGTATCGAGGACTTTGATTGCCTCGGCCATGACTTCAGGACCGATGCCAACGCCGGGGAGGACTGCAAGATTGTAAGTGCGGCTCATTTGGGCGATTTCAATGGACGTGATTCGGGGTCGGGTCAAGAGGCCTGTCATCGCGGCTTAATTGATCTTGTCTATGAGACTAAGATTTGGGAGAATGACCGCACTGTGGGGAATTCAAAAATCGTTTCAACTTGTCTGCTGTTACTCTGGCCCAGTGCTCAGGCAGCGGAGAAGCCATCCACCCCTCAGGAATGGGAAGCACTGCTTCAAACTACAGCAACCATAGTGCCAGCAGAGTCACCCCCGCTAGGCTCCTTTGCGCCTGCAGCCAAGCGCATTCGCCCCTCGGTCGTGACTGTCGTTGCGTTGGCCCGAGAGGTTGAACCAGAGCCGCTCAAGGAGGAGC
>CAZCAL010000205.1:6470-7322 GCA_964496625.1 uncultured Verrucomicrobiaceae bacterium
GCGATGGATTTGGCCGCAGAACCCAAACACTCAGGCAAACTCGATCGCCAAATCGTCTCCGTAGGGTCAGGAGTTATCGTCACCCAATCTGGACACATCGTAACGGCTTCGCATGTGCTTTCTGGAGCCGAAACCATTATGGTCAGGACAAGATCTGGAGGCCGAGATCTAGATTGCCGAGTTTTGGGGATAGACCAAGTGACCGATTTGGCGTTGCTGCGGATCGAGGGTCCCCTGCCCGCTGACTTGAAGGCCGCCACGCTGGGTGATAGCGACCTCCTGGAACCAGCCGACTTCGTCATGGCTGTCGGCAGCCCCTACGGCCTTGACCAGTCGGTGTCTTTGGGAATCGTCAGCGGCACTGGTCGGTTTAGCAACGATCCAGCAGGGAGTCGCACGGGTTACTGCATCCAAACGGATGCGGCGACTCATCCAGGGAACAGCGGGGGACCGCTGATTGATTCACGTGGGGTAGTGGTGGGCATCAATGTGGCCCGATACGGCGCAGGCTTTGATGGGAGCGGCCTTGGATTGGCGCTCCCCATCAATCTGGTGCGTACTGTGATGGCAGATTTAGCCGTGGGCGGGAGTGTGCCGCGCGGCTATAGTGGGGTGGAGTTCGGCGGGCTGTCCGCTGAGGAGACCTTGCGAAGGTTGGGCCGCTCAGCGCCCACGCCTGCCTCAGTCCAACTTGTCAGTGCAGGCTCCCCCGCTGAACGCGCTGGCTTCTCCACAGGGGACGTGGTGCTAGGAGTCAATGGCATCAGTTTGCCATCCCGCAATGCCGCCGTCTTTGCACTGCGCTCTGGCAAAGTGGGGGACATCCTCCAGGTTTCAGTCTTGCGTGGTGCC
>CAZCAL010000205.1:7332-7969 GCA_964496625.1 uncultured Verrucomicrobiaceae bacterium
CAATCTATCATTAACCCTGACGGAGATTCCACCGGAGCCACTGATCCCGCTGGGCCCGCCGCCCAAGGAGCGTGCAGCAGGGCCTGATGGGCAGCCCGTTGAACCAGCATCAACGTATGCGTGGCCAGGCGGGCTAAAATTGGCGAGGATCGATCCCCGAACCCGCCTCCGCCTGGGTATACCAGACACCATTCAAGGTGTACTCATCACCGAGGCACCGCAAGCAAAGGAGGAGATTGCGAAAAAACTGCTGCCTGATGTGGTGATTGTCGGCGTGAACGGGAATGCCACCGCAGATCTCAATGCAGCAAGGACGGCTCTGCTGACCGCTCCACGCCAAAGTCCGATCATACTGCGAGTCTGGAGAGATGGTAAGTCGAGTTACCTCGCCGTTCCACGGGAGTCTCTGAGCACCCCAAAACCCACCCACTAATCATCGCTCTATCGTATCATGAAAATTACCACTGCTTCCACGACTTGGAGCGTCTGGATTTTTGCGACCATGCTGAGCATGGCCCAGGCGCAAGACAAAGGCCAACTGCAACCGCTCAGCACGGTGACCGATGGCCTGCCCGACCTCGAAATCATCCGGCCACCCGCCGACCCTGCTGCGCTCGAGCAATGGCTGGGAGACCCC
>CAZCAL010000206.1:0-5979 GCA_964496625.1 uncultured Verrucomicrobiaceae bacterium
GTCGAATCTCAGGTTCTGACTATGGCCCTGAAACGCCCCATAGATCACCTAGCAATGCAAACATGTCAGGGTCGTGCACCTTCAATTCGCTGGCGATGAACGGATAAAAATCGTTGCGGCTAAAATAGGCCTCAGAGCACTCCGCAAAGTATTCCATGGGATTCGTCATCGCATAGGCTTTACCCATCCGACTGCGGCCCTCCGAGTCTTTCCTCTCAACCTTATCGTAGTGACCACTCGCTTCGGCTCTTTCGAAGGCTGCTATGATTCGATCATTCCCAAACCCTTTGCCGAGCACTCGATTGTGATAGGCGTGAGCAAGTTCATGCAATGCAAAGTTTGGCATTCGACGAGTCTCGGCCTCGAAGATTCGCACATTGGTAAATTCGACACCTTTCGCCATTGCCGGATCTCGCCCATGCTCCCGCAGCCACCCACGCACGGCTTGAAAAGCCGCCCCCGCTTTGCCATCGGGATACTCAGGGGAAAAATACAGCGGCACTTTTTGCAATTCCGTCACAGCCTTCGCTGGCACCACTCGAATAATTTCATCCAGCATGACCTTGAGGAGCTCCAGAGCGCGATTCGTCGCCGCCAAATTGGGAACCTCCAGCAGCTTCTTGTTTATCCGGACCTCCCAACCAGCGATTGATCGAGTCTCCCGCTCGATGGGCTCCAGATTCCTCGACCGTGCCTGAGCCGAAATTGCCGACTTGGCCTTTGCCAATCGATCCGGCCACGCGAAACGAGGGGCTTGTGAGGGGTCATAACCTGCAAGATGGCCGGTGAGCCTCGTCACAGGTTTTGTGTAGTGGATCGCCGTCTCTCCAAATACCTCCCGACACATCGCCGCCAAACCGGGATCGTAGTCGATGAGTTCGGCACGCGTGTTGACGTGGTTGTGATCATGGTCGTTTTCCCGATTATTATCGAACCAAGACTGCACGCCCTCTGCGAAGTATTCGTGATGATTGACGCCGGCATATTTACCTTTCCACAGTCCCGCAGCCATCGCACGCTCAAACGTAGCCTTTAAGCGGTCGTTAAAAGTTGGGTCAACGTTCACCATGCCGCGCAAATGAATGCTGTGGGCAAATTCATGAATCAGGATGCACTCCGCTGCATAGGGATCGCCTGGATATCCCAGCACGTTTTCTTCCGCACAGGAACAATATGGATCTGTCTCGCTGCCACCCGTTCCCCTTGCCCGTGCGTCCCAGTAGTCCTTGCCGTCGATGTCGGCAAAACCCGGCACTTTTTCATTCGCCAGATGAGCAAATTCCGGCAAATCCGTCGTGAATTCATTGTGGGCCAGGATGCTCAATCGCGCACCACTACGGATCATCGCCATCCGAACTTCAGGACGACTCCCGAGCATTTGATCGAGGATATAGGCCGCCTCTTTGAGTGCATAGGGATTGACTGCTGCCGAAGCAACAATGGGAAATCCATGGGCATCCACCCGTTGCGAATAATATGACGGAACTCCGTCCTTACTCTTCGGGTCAAAGCGATACCCCTGCACCCGCACCATGCTTGTCACGACCTCTTCACGCTTGTCGTCTCGCCCCACGATCACAAAGCGATGCCCCAAGGTGGTATTGATAATGCTCTCCTGCCCTGGTCTCAACGAACCGTTCGTTATCCGTTCCGCATCCGACTTCAACCAGTAGATATCGACTACCTCCCCGCTACCATTGATGATCTGTAGTTTTGGACGTAGCGGCGCTATCGTTTGACTCCAATCGGTGACAGTCAGACCGAGGAGAGCGATTGCATTCAGAGTGAGGATTCGGAAACTCATGCGGAGGGATGATAGTGCTGCCCAAGCAAGATTCATGAAGAGAAATGCTGCAGATCATCACAAAACCAACCGAAAACCAGCGCCAAGGTTCTTTCGTCCTGGGCAAAGGCCGCATCCGCATTTTATCATCGACAGCAATGAAACGACTCCTCTTCGCCGCCGCCGTTCTCTCTTTAGCTTCCTCATCGATGGCGGCTGAGCGTCCCAACATCCTTTTCATTTTCTCTGATGACCACGCCCAGCATGCCATTTCAGCTTATGGCTCAAAGGTTAATGTCACTCCCAATATTGACCGTATCGCTGCCGGTGGAGCGCGATTTCTGAACTCGTTTGTCACCAATTCGATCTGCACGCCCAGCCGCGCCACCCTCATCACTGGTCAGTATTCCCATCTCAATGGTGTGCCCGTGTTCAATCGGTTCGATGGATCGCGTGACAACGTCGCCAAGCACCTCCAGGCGGGCGGTTACCATACCGGAATGATCGGCAAATGGCATCTTGGCAGTGATCCGACCGGCTTTGACCGATGGATCGTTTTGCCGGGCCAAGGCCAGTATTGGGACCCCGTCTTTTTGGTGCCTGGGCACAAACTCAATATCACTGGCCACTGCACCGACATCACCGGTGACCTCGGCATTGAGTTCATTGAGACTCGCCCAAAGGATAAGCCCTTCTTCCTCATGCTGCATCAAAAGGCACCTCATCGTAATTGGGAGCCGGACGAACGAAACAAAGCCCTCTTTAAAAACAAGGTCATTCCAGAACCGGACACTCTCTGGGACGACTACAGCACCCGTCCGGCAGCACTGCCAGAGAACGAACAGACAGTCGCCAAGGACCTCACACGGCGCGATTTAAAGCTTACACCACCTGATGGACTCGAAGGTCCAGCAAAGGCCAAATGGTTGAACGAAAAACCCATGGAACTGACCGTCGATGGGAAACTTCTGACAGGCAAGGATCTGGTAAAATGGAAGTATCAGCGCTACATGCAAGACTACCTGGCGTGCGTCCAGGGCGTCGATGACAATGTCGGCAAGGTGCTGGATTACCTCGATAAAACAGGCCTCGCCCAGAATACCATCGTGTTCTACTGCGCAGACAACGGATGGTATTTGGGCGACCTCGGTCTCTACGACAAGCGCTTCATGTATGAGCCCGGTCTGCGTGTCCCGCTGATCGCACGCGGACCAGGAATTAAACAGGGGATTACCCCAGATCAATTCGTCTCCAACATTGATTTAGCGCCCACCTTTCTTGACCTCGCAGGCCTGCCAGTGCCTGATTCGATGCAAGGGCGAAGCATCGTGCCTCTGCTTCGTGGAGAGAGCCCTGCGGATTGGAGAAAGACCTTCTATTATCGCTACTATCACAGCCCAGGGCACCACAATACCGCCGCCCATTACGGCGTCCGCAGCGCCACCCACAAGCTGATCTACTACTGGGATAAGAAGGCATACGAACTTTTTGATCTCGTCAAAGACCCGACGGAGCAACACAACCTCCTCTTCTCCCAATCCGACTCAGAGACGCCTGAAATACAAAAGGTATTCAGCGAACTCAAAGCGGAGATCACGCGACTGCAAAAGGAATACAAAGACGATGGCCAATATGCCGATCCCAAGACCTGGCCAGAAGGTTCCGCTGACGGCCCCTTTGATGCCTATCAATCCACCGGGACGAAGAGCGTGGCGGAGGCCATCGCCGCCAGTCAATCCCATTGATTCCTCAGCAGGCCCAGCTTAGTCTCGCCCCATTCCCTTTCGATTATGCCAACCTACGTTTACGAAACCCTCCCGCAGAGCGCTGAAGATAAGCCCAGCCGATTTGAAGTGCGCCAAAGCATGAAAGATGCCCCGCTGACCCACCATCCTGACAACGGCACGCCCGTCCGGCGGGTGGTTGTGGGTGGGACGGGAATCATGGGCGGAGGCAACGCTTCTGCGGCACCGAAAACTGGCGGCGGCGGAGGCTGCGGCTCTGGTTGCGGATGCCACTGATCTAGAACTTCGAGGAATCTCCAAAATCAACTTGCATGCAGGGGCAACCGCACGCAAAGTCCCGGCTCCCCAAAAGGGCCCCAAGCAAACGAAGGACAGATGCCAGAGTGGTCGAACGGGCACGCCTGGAAAGCGTGTGTACCTTAATCGGTACCGAGGGTTCGAATCCCTCTCTGTCCGCCAGCTTTTCAACGAAAAGCTGAGAGTTTGCAACGAAATCGGTGGCTGCCAATGAAGGCCATCGAATTCTACGGGTCAATCTCGCTTGTTGCGAGACTCGTAAACGTCGCTTGAAGCTTCTGGGTTAGCGGTCCTGCCGACGTTCCGAAAACACGGCCGTCAGCAACTTGGATCGGCTGCACATCACGCGTGGTGGAGGTCAAGAAAGCCTCGTCACAGGATTGCAGAATATCGCCAGCGAGCGCGGTTTCATGAATCGTGACGCCTGCCTTGGCAGCAACCCGCTCAATGACCAAGGCCCGAGTCACCCCAGCGAGACAACCCGAATCCAACGGCGGCGTATGGATTTCCCCATCGATTGCCACAAAAATATTGCTGCCCGTCCCTTCACACAACTGTCCCAGCGTATTGCGGAAGATGGCCTCCCCTGCCCCCAATTGTTTGGCCCTCGACAGAGCCAAGACATTTTCGCCATAAGAAGTGGACTTCACTCCAGCAAGCGCACCACGTTCATTTCGAGGCCAGGGCACTGTAACGACCTTTTCCATCGCAGGCCAAGCAGTCAGCCCGACAACCAAAATCACCACCGTCGGCGCATCGTGACCGCGCTGGGAGCCAATTGGGCCAGTTCCGCTCGTCACGGTCACTCGGATGCGTCCCTCTTCCAATCCTGCACATTCAAGCACCGCTCGCATCCCTTTGAGGACATCGGCCTCAAGGGGAACCTGAATGCCCATCGTCTCGCAACTGCGTGCAAGGCGCAGGTAATGGCGACGAGCTGCAAACGGCTGACCGCGCCTAGCGATCAGAGTTTCAAAAACGCCATCACCCACCAACAGTCCGTGATCTAAGGGAGAAATTCCCGCCTCAGCAGCTGGCAGTAGTTTACCATTGATCCAGAAGTGCGGGGCAACTGCCATGAAGAATACAGAGCTATTTTTCGCGGAGCCCGAGAACATCCTGCATGTCATAGAGCCCTGCAGGACGGGACATCAACCAACGTGCGGCACGCACAGCGCCATTCGCAAACGTATCACGACTCGACGCTTTGTGGGTCAGCTCAACCCGCTCACCCACATTCGCAAAAACCACAGTGTGATCGCCAACCACGTCGCCACCGCGCAGCGCATGCACGCCGATCTCCTTTGGAGTGCGCGCGCCGACATCGCCAAAACGCCCGTGGCGCGTATCTGTGTCATAAGAAAGGCCCCGCACATCCGCCAGCACTTCCACCAGCGTGCGCGCAGTGCCGCTGGGCGAGTCCTTTTTCATGCGATGGTGCATTTCGATCACTTCGAGGTCAAAGTCAGGCCCCAAGAGCTCGCAAGCCCGGCGGGTCAGCCAAAATAGGGTGTTCACGCCGACACTATAGTTGGAGGCGAATACAATGGGCAAAGTTTGGGAGGCTTCGCGAATACGTGCGAGTTCGTCAGCAGTGTGTCCCGTTGTGCCGATAACCATCCGTCGCCCTTGTTTGACGCACTCTGCGACCAATTCATCGGTGAAGTGGTGTGAGGTGAAATCCACCACCACATCTGACTTCGCAACGCCATTGGCCACGGAATCACCCACGTCAATGGCCGCACCGACACTGACGCCTTGATCTTCGACGGCACGAATCACCGCCTGGCCCATCCGGCCCTTGCATCCTGTCACTAAGATTCTACAGTCTCTGGTCAACTCACTCATTAAGGCGGGACATAGGCGGAAATGATGCATCAATCAACAGACGATTCAGGGGCACCGACTCAGAAAGTGATTCTGAAGTATTCGTTGTGGTCAGCGCAATTTGCCCTGGTCATCACTTCGCTGCTCACGGTACTGCTCATTCTTCAGCAGTTTGGAGGGATCGGTCTGACTGTTAGTCATAGCGTCAAGCCCGATCGAATTAAGAGTGCAGATGGAATTTACCGCTGGCAGTTGTCAGAAGACTACAGAAGCCCGCTGTTAAATCTGAAAACCATCCTAATCGAGGATAACACCCAGTTCTTAAAT
>CAZCAL010000206.1:5989-7923 GCA_964496625.1 uncultured Verrucomicrobiaceae bacterium
TCCGCCAGGGACCTGCCCAAGATGGGCGCGGGATGGTTTCACGTCTTTCGGGGCAATGTTAAATTTCTTCCCACTGATGGGAGTGACCCACGCACCAGCAGACACCGCTACACGGTTCAGACGCCATTGCAGTTTGAGCCGGAGTTGTGGTGGGCAATGGGGGCATTACTATTCGCGTTATTGCTGACGATTTTTTGGCTGCGTCGTCGAATGGATGAATCGCAAGAACAAGCCATCGAGAGAGCTCGTCCTATTGCCTGCTTTAGGCGGCAGGATTCCCCATGGCAAACGTTAACCGTGTTCACCATCGCCTTGACGATGGGCATCACGCATTTGGTGCTGTGGCCGGATCATAGTGACGGCATTTTCATCATCAAGGGCATTCAAGAAAGTGATGCAGGCGGATGGCAGGCGATGTCATTGGGACTTGAGCGTGGGCTCGGATTAACCACCGTGTTTGAATCTCAGCGACCTTTTTACTCGGTGCTTTTGGCATTCGTCTATTGGATCACAAAGCCCAGCATTTTTGTCGGCCAAGCTTTCAATATGATCCTCATCGCGGTCGCCTGTGCAGGCCTATGGTGGTCGGGAGAAATTCTTCGCAAACGTTGGATAGGGGCGGCACTGGTGGCAAGCGTCCTCTTCGGCGGCTTCAATCTGCCTTATGCGCATGGAATCCTCACAGAAAACTCAGGAATCGCATTTTCTGTCCTGGCTCTGACGTCGGCTTGGCTCGCAGCATGGTTGCTCTCACCCAAATGGTCCGCCATTGCGGGTGCCATCAACGGACTCGGAGCGTTGGCTTCTGGTGTCACCCTTTTCACGCTGCCGCTTTATGCGACCTGGATTTTTGCAAGTTGCCTTTGGAGAGGTGCCCCATGGAGGAGGGTTCTTCTCATCACTGCTCTTTATACCGCTGGTGCAGCAATGGTGATTCTCCCTTGGATGTTCCGCCAACAGCTGGTGCATGGGCATTTTACGCTTTCTTTTAACACCGCAGAAGTGCTTGCTGGCGGCGCATCCCCAACGGAAGGGCACATTGACGCAGCGATGCTGCGCGACGCAGCCGCCCATGGAGTGGACCTCGCGGACTGCGAGCAGCGGTTCCCCTGGTTCATGGATCAGCTAAAACAAATCGTCGTCGCTGACCCAGTGGGCTACGCACGTCGAGTCCTTCTTGCCGCCGCCGAAAGTCTAAAGTCGCTTCCAGATGCATCCAGTCCTGTTCCCGCCCTGCTCAGCATCGCATTCTTGATGGTAGCTCTTTGTCGCACCTGGGCTACTGGAAGAATCACCTTGTTTCTCGCTGCCGTTACGGTTGTCCTGTTGTGGATCCGCGCCGAGGCTGAAATTGAACCTGCTGTTCTTCTAGCGGCGGCGTACTTGGCCTTTCGTCGAAGCAGACATCCAGCGGAGAGGCTCGCTGTCGGACTCCTGATTTGCACCGTAATTGCCACTCTTATCATCTCTGGACTTTCGGGCAATGTGGCCCCGAAGCGCTTTTGGATCGTCGCAGACTGGAGCGTCTTCGCCCTCCTGAGCCTCGGCACTTGGTCGCTCGTAGAACTCGTCTCAAATCTATTCAACTCAGCGCTGAGGGCAGCAAAGGTCCCTGATTGGTTACTCGGGACCCCAAATCAAAATTCCGCCGCAGTGGTCGATGCCCCTCCCCTCCTTCGTGGTAGCCTTATCGGTGTCTTGGCAGTCTCATTATTGGCCACCATTGTTTCGTTAGGTCTCACTTGGCGCGGCCCTGTGTCCACTGCACCTGACATTGCAGCATTCGATCCTGTGACTGCTGGCCAAACACTGATGGAGAACCATCCGGAATCACGCCTGAAGCAGATCGATAGAAATAAGATCATGTCACGCATTGTGATGATGCATGATCGGCCAGCTCACCTCGCTAACGGCGAAGGGTTCCAGCATTGGCT
>CAZCAL010000207.1:0-1834 GCA_964496625.1 uncultured Verrucomicrobiaceae bacterium
GGCAGATCATCACGAGGTCATTCCCAGCCCTGACCGCTTCCTGAATGGCCTGCTCGAAGGTCACCTCATTGAGGATGGCCCCCATATCGAGATCGTCGGTCATTGCCAGACCTTCGTAGCCGAGCTGATCTCGCAGCAGCTTCGTCACAATGTTGTGGGAGAGACTCGCCGGCCAGCGGCCACGCCCTGGATCAAAGGCCGTGTAATTGCTGTGGCAGGTCATCACGCTATCGATTTCTGGCAAAAGCGTGCGGTAGGGCAAGAGTTCATCGCGCTCCAAATCCTCGCGGCTTTTCGTGATAACGGGCAGAAATTCGTGGGGATCACAATCTGCTGGGCCATATCCTGGAAAGTGTTTGGCGCAGGAAAGGATGCCCTCTTTCCTCATGGCGCGATTGAAGACTCCGGCATTGTTCACCACTTCCTGGGGATCGCGCCCATAACAGCGACCCTTGAGTGAATTATCCGCCGTGTCGTCGTAGGAGATGTCAAGAACAGGACAGAGATCGAGGTTGAACCCAAAATGACGCAAGAGCTGCCCAGTCAGGCGACCGTGGGTCTTGATCAGATTCGGGTCGCCCTTGTCGCGCAGGGCCTGCGCATTTGGCGGCTCCTCACCAATCAACCGTAGCCGAGAAACCCGTCCACCCTCTTGATCGATGGTGATGAATGGCTCGATGTCTGAAATATCCCGGAGGTCATCAATCAGCTTTCGCAATTGCTCTGGGCTCTGGATATTCCGACCAAAAAGAATGAACCCACCGGGTTGCAGCTTTTTGAAGCGCGCAGCAGTGTCAGAGTCGAGCACGGGCCCAGGAACACCAGTGAGCAAGAGTTGGCCGAGGAATCGAGAGTCAGGCATAGAGAATGAATGGGCACCGAGATTAGCCAGTCTTTTGCAAGACGCAAGCCACACGCTTGCGCCCCGCGCGTGACCGTGTGATAATCGCCGAATGAGACCTCTCGACCTCCAGGTAAACGGCTATGCCGGCACCGATTTCAACCGCGATGGATTGACAGCAGAAGCGCTGCACCATGCCTGCCACTGCCTCGAAGAAGATGGCAACGATGCAGTGCTTGCCACCTTTATCACGGACACAATCCCGAACTTGGAAAACCGCATGCGCACCCTTGCCGAACTGCGGGAGAAAGACCCGCTCGCCAAGAAAATGATCGCGGGCATCCACATTGAGGGACCCTTCATCAGCACGGAAAAGGGCTACGTCGGGGCGCATCCCCCTCACGCAGTGAAGCCCGCCAACATTGAGGACGCTAAACGTCTGCTGGACGCCGCTCAAGGCCTTACCAAACTGATGACACTAGCACCCGAGTGCGATGCAGGCGGGCATGTGACCGAATTTCTGGTCAACGGTGGCGTCACAGTGTCCGCTGGACACTGCAATCCAACCTTGGATCAGTTGCGCGCAGGGATCAGTCATGGCCTGAGCATGTTTACCCACGTCGGCAATGCCTGCCCATTGCTGATGCATAGTCATGACAACATCATTCAGCGCGTGCTGTCTTTGTCCGATCAACTCTGGCTCTGCTTCATCCCCGACGGAGTGCACATCGATTTTTTTGCTCTGAAGAACTACCTGCGCTGCGCGGGGGTAGAGCGATCCATCTTTGTCACCGATGCCATCTCCGCCGCCCGCCTCGGCCCAGGCAAATATAGCCTCGCTGGTTGGGATATTTTGATCGGCGATGATCTTGTCGCACGCTCGCCGGACGGGTCGCACTTCGTCGGCTCCACAGTCACCTTTCCGCGCATTCAGACGAATGCCCTCCAACATTTGGGGCTATCCAAGGCAGACTTGGCGATGCTGATGGATAC